>JBLHNW010000273.1:0-5673 GCA_047622205.1 Paraglaciecola sp. | reverse complement strand
TCGAGTGGTTTAACGTTTGTTTGAATACACCAATCCCACAGCTAAATTTTGAAAAACAAGTGAAGTGACAGTTACTATATTTGACTTTAAGTATCAAAATTTTATTCAAATGTTAATGATAAGTAAAAATATGTGTTCTATTTTGACCCTGATTATGTTACTAGTAAGTAAGGTTTTACTCTGTTTTCTGAGAGTAAAATTCAGAGATTTCAATAGTATACGATAAGTAATAATGGAGCTCTAAATGGAAGATAACAACATAATGTCACTAATAAATGCAGAATCCCGCCCATCCAAAAGTAAAACTACAACAAAAGGTAAGTGGAGAGAAATAGAAGCAATACATGATCGTTATAGACTTAGACAGGAATTACAAGAATTAGGCATGTCTTCGGAAGACGAGTTAAATTCTTTATAAAAATCAATTTTAAAGATTTAACTCTGTAAAAAAGTGCCGTTCATTTACTTGAGTGGCATTTTTTTACTAATAGCGTTACATATATTCGAAAACCTTAATCACCTGAGTGACACCACTCACATTTCGCGCAATATCAACTGAAATGTCAGCTTCAGACTGACTTACTATTCCCATCAAAAACACCTCAGAATCTTCTACTGCAACATCAATGTGTAATCCATCTATGCGTTTATCAGCTAGCAATTTGGTTTTTATTTTTGATGCTAGCCACAGATCATTAGTGCTGGTAGAGGTGGCGATTGGAGTTCCAATACGTACCTGATTGTGCAGTTTTTTGACATTTTTAACCGATTCAGCAACTTGTTGCACCTGACGTATTAAGTCTTCTGAGGGTGCTTGCCCAACTAACAGTGCAGTGCCGTTATAAACATGCACATTGATGTTGCTCTGTTCTTCGATAACTGCATTTTTCCCCAACGCCGTAGTAAGTCGGCCGTATGCAGTTTTATCGTCAACCTGAGTACCTAAACTTCGTCTGTCATGGGCTGCAGAAGCAGCGCCTACTCCTGCACCAACTACCAATACAGCGCACCCCTGCAAAACAAGGACGATGCTCATAAGAAGTGCTATTTTGTTTGTTTTACGATTGTACACTTTATTACTCCTGAAAATTTTCTGGGAACAAGCTATTGTCTATTCCCTCACATAAATTATGTATAACCAATAAATGCACTTCTTGAATACGCACAGCGCGACTCGATGGCACTCTAATTTCTACATCATTCTGCCCTAACAAACCGGCCATTTCACCGCCGTCACCGCCGGTCAGTGCGACTATTGTCATATCCCTGCTAAGAGCGGCTTCCATGGCGCAGATTACATTGCGGGAGTTGCCATGGGTACAAATAGCTAACAGAATATCACCGGCCTGGCCCAGCGCTCTAACTTGTTTCGAAAACACTTCGTCATAGTGATAATCATTGGCAATGGATGTAACTGCAGAGCTGTCGGCACTTAAAGAAAAGGCCGGCAGACCTGGTCTATCTCTTTCATAACGATTCAACAATTGTGAAGCAAAATATTGCCCATTACATGCTGGGCCGCCATTCCCGCAACTTAGGATTTTATTACCATTGATAAGAGCGTTAACCATCATGCCGGTTGCGTTACTGATCGCTTCTGGCAGTACTTCTATGGCGGCAATTTTAGTCTGGATACTTTCCGTAAAATTGGCCCTGATACTATCTAACATCATGTTTCCTTAAATCACTTTTTTCACACATACTTTAACCAACTGATTTCGTTTTTAGCACCCACAACATCAATACCAACGATATCTATTCTGTGTGCCACCCCTGCTGGGTTAAGTCCTTTCTCTTGCATATAATACTGTACTGCAGACTCAAATTTTCGACGTTTATTGGGATGGAAAAATTCCACTGCATGACCAAATCTTTGCTGACTACGGTATTTGACCTCAACAAATACTAATTCTTGCCCATCTTGCATAATTAAATCTATCTCACCTGTGCGACATCGGTAATTTTGCAATAAAAAGCGTAGTCCTTGTTGTTCTAAATACTTTCGCGCCTGCTGCTCCGCCGCATTGCCAATTAGTGGAGACAGAGCCTGCTTAATCCATTGCAAGTGTCTCTACCTGGTCTTTCCTGATTTTTGCCCAAGGTAAATTACGTAGCAAATTGCCTGTGGCGTCCATTGAAATTTCTCCCGTCATTCCGGCAACTGTATTGTGTGGCAATAGCTTTAGATGGCGCAGTTTTGGTAAAAGTTTATAGGCATCGAAACCCAAGGCAAATAAACGCATTAAGGTGTCTTCGCGCTGGGGCCACAACAGTTTAGTTTGCTGAGCTAAATTGCCCCATTGATGATCGGGTAACATCCATGGCATATCACTAAACGTAAGATTGCGCAGGTCACGTAAACTATTCTTATTCAGTTGCAAACTATAGCTCCGCGAGGACGCGAAAACCGACAATGTTTGTCTGGCAAACGGGCTTAAACTGGTTTCTATAATTGGATTTAATAACTCAGTTTGTTCTGGGTTAGCAAACAGTACAATAGCATCGATATCCCGTCGATTTCTCTCTACACCAAATACATCAGCGCTGGCCAAATACTCAATTTGTTTAATCCGCGCTTTACTATTAGCCACGTCTAGCAGTGCCGTCACCTGCTCACCCATTTCTTTATTGGTATTAAAAGTGGCGATATCTGGGGCAATATATTTTGTGTTGCTAGCAGAGGCTTTCCACTGTTCAGCAAACGCTTCTGTCATGCGCTTAGTGGCGTTCGTATTTGCCGCAAAAACGATTGGGTGTTTAAGCCCAATTTTACTTATATATTTAGCCAGTTGCTGCGCTTCGTCCTCAGGAGCTAAAGCAAAATAAAATCCCTCCCGTTGCTGTGTTGTGAATGTTGACGGAATTTGTTCCACTCGGTTAAGTGCCAATATTGGCTTATCTATGGGAAGCTCTTTCAGCAGGCCGGATATTTTATCTTTCAACAATGGTCCGATGACAAAATCATATTCCGCAACCAATTCAGCAAGCTCCTCAGGGCTACTAAAGGCAGAATCGAAGAAGTGGATTTGGCGCGTTGTATCCTGGGGTAAATTGTCAACGACACCTTGAACGACATTACGGAGGCTTGGCTCAGGTAATGTTGCCTCATCCAAATTATCCAGATAAGCAGCCAGTATCCCTTGTTTGATTGCTTGCCCCTGATTTGCCAAACGTCCCGTTAGAGGCAATAAAACAGCGACTTTTGCAGCGCGAAACGAGTCCGTTGCCAACGCACTTACTAGCTCTGGGGGCAAAGATTGGCTAAGGGGATGATTTACGTGGCGAGCTTGCCATTCAACCACAGCTGTTCTTAACCTTGCTGGCTGCAGGCCAAATTGTCGGGTAATCAGACTCAACTGAATCCAGGGCTGGAGTTGGGATTTATCCAGACGTGCCTGTCTCAGTTCTTTTAAACTCAAGTTCTCTATGAATTGCCATATCTTCTGGCTTTTATCACTGTATTCCAGGGCGCTGGCTAAAACCCCTTTGGCTGCATCAAGCCATTGCTTATTCGCGACATGAATTTTCACTTCGAGTTGATTTACTCTCTGTTCGAAACCCATATTAGGAGAGATGCTTGCAATAAGCTCCTGCGCTTGCTTCACAGCCGGGATCGCCAATTGCATATAACACTCGGCCATTATAAGTTGACCTTGTGATTGCTGCAGACCAATTTGTAACTCAGCTTGAATGACGCGCAATAATTTAATGCTTTTATCGCATTTTTGTTCTTGCTGAAAAGATTCTGCCGCTTTTAACAACCATTGATTTCGCTGGCCAATATCTCCGTATCGGGAATAGTCTTCAACTGCTTTATCTAGATGATAGTCACTACTAAATGTTGCTTCCGATTTTTGCCCGGAAGGTGTCTTCACCGTTTGTTGGGTGCTTCTTTGCGGCGCGCTGCTGCACGAAGCTAGTAATATAATGACTGCACTGACTAGCGCTAATCTGCTGAAATTCATCAAAATCGCCCAATTTACATACCTATACCCATACTATCTCAGAATGTGTGTCATTTTGAGGTGATATGGGTATAAAACCGATGTGAGCTAGTTTATAGCAACACAAAGAAATATCTAGCGTAACGCTCTACTCAAATGTTCAGTTTGGTATAAGATACGCAATTAACTAGTGCATACCGTGAGGCAGAATACTGTGATTGAAGCAGGCAAACTTTTTATTGTTCCTACCCCCATTGGCAATCTCGAAGATATTACCCACAGAGCCTTACGTATCTTGGCAGAGGTCGATCTTATTGCGGCTGAAGATACCCGCCACAGTCAGAAGTTATTGCAACATTATTCCATCGATACGCGGATGATTTCCTTGCATGACCACAACGAAAACCAACGCGCCAAGCAACTTATCGAGAAAATGGCCTTGGGTCAAAATATTGCGTTGATTTCTGACGCTGGTACGCCGCTTATTAGTGACCCAGGTTACGGATTAGTTAACCAGTGTCGCCAGGCTGGTCTTCAGGTTATTCCATTACCCGGTGCGTGTGCAGCCACTACTGCATTGTGCGCAGCAGGTTTACCCACAGATAGATTTAGGTTTGAAGGTTTTTTACCGTCAAAAACCCAAGCCCGTCAATCGGCTTTGCAAAACATCGAGAGAGAAACAGCAACCTGTGTGTTTTACGAATCACCACGGCGTATCGAAGGTACGGTCAAATCAGTAGTAGAAGAATTAGGTGAAATGCGACCTATCGTAATTGCCAAGGAGATAAGTAAAACCTTCGAGACATTCTTTTCCGGCACCGCGGCGCAAGGTTTGTCATGGTTACAAGAGGATCCTAATCACCAAAGAGGTGAATTTGTTTTGCTTGTTGGAGGGCATAAACCGGATGAAAATGCTGTTTCAGCAGACGCAACCAAGTTGTTGAAAGCCTTGATTATGGAACTTCCTCTTAAAAAAGCGGCGGCGATCACCGCCGAACAGTTTGGCCTCAAAAAGAATGCTTTATACCAGTTAGGGTTGGAAATTAGTGATGCCTAATTTGGTGATTAAGAGCTTCATTTTATTGTTGTTCTCAAGCTCTTGTTTGGCCGAATGGTACCAGGATAAACAAGGGATAATGGGTACCAACATTCAAGCTGAAATATGGGCTGATTCACCGCAACTGGGTCAAGAAGCGACACAAGCGGTAATGGCAGAGATGGAACGTATTAATCAGTTGATGAGTCCATATATCGCAGAAAGTGAACTCTCTTTGCTCAACCAAGGTGCGGCGGACTCAGCTATTAAAGTAAGTAAGGAGTTGTTCGAGCTGATCGCCCTTTCACTTGAATTGTCGAAGGAAACTGGCGGCGCCTTTGATATTACTTTCGCAAGTGTCGGTTATCTCTACGACTACCAGGATAAACAGAAGCCATCCGAACAAGAAATTTCCCACTTACTTGATGCCATCGACTACCGCCATGTGGTTTTGGACAAATCTGAGTTCAGTATTTATTTTGCTAATAAAAACGTCAGGATTGACTTGGGCGGTATTGCCAAAGGTCATGCAGTTGATAACGCTATCAATATCCTTAGGGACATGGGAATAGAGCATGCTCTGGTGACCGCTGGAGGAGATACGGGACTGCTAGGTGATCGCAGAGGAAAACCCTGGATGGTGGGTATTCGTGACCCACGGAATAGGCAAAAACAGGCTGTCGTTTTACCCTT
>JBLHNW010000272.1:0-5676 GCA_047622205.1 Paraglaciecola sp. | reverse complement strand
CAATGCGACTCTCACTATACATTACATAAAAACAAATCGTTAACTGACCGATGGGGTATGCCAATTGCATTAATTTTGTACGGTGTTATTTTCGAAAAAAAACCTGTTCAGCAAGCAAGAAATATAGCTCAACAATTCTCTGTACGTGATGATATTGATTTAGTTTTTCTGATTAAAAATGTTGAAGATGAATTGCAAAAACCTACTCAGAAAGTGAGTGAAATATTGGACTTTTCATATCCTGACGAAATAGCATTACGCTCATTTTTAAATATATTTAGTGAAGAATTAAGCAATTTAATAAGATAAAGGTAAGCGAAAATACTAGACAAGCATTTAACAGGACAGCCATTATTAATTAACAGGACAGTCATAATAGTGATTCGAGGAAATAACATTTTTTAGCATTTTATTGTGATGGTTTCTCTATAAATCTGATTTTCAAATCAGAAAGGCGAACTTGGGCTCTTTTCTCGTGTTTTTAATCCATCAAAAGGTTTATTCCGACCCAAACTAATCATCCAGTAATATCACTCGCATGTTTTTCGAATCAGATAATTAACAGAACCGCTATCACAAGTTATTCGCGGAATACGTTATTTTCCAGTTGATATCATGGATGTCTCTTTAATTTTTAATTGCTTTAACACCAGTGCATTTAACAAATTGTTACATCTAAAAGGATGTGAAGAATCGCATTAAGTGTGCTGGTGATGTATAACACCACTAGTTTAATCTTTAAGGAGATTTTTTGATGAAAGTAATTTGGGATGCGGATACACCGATCTACATTCAGCTCTATCAACAAGTGATAACCCGTATTATGGATGGCCATATTAAAGAAGGTGAAGCATTACCCTCGGTACGAAATGTGGCTGCTGAATATCAGCTTAATCCGATCACCATATCTAAGGCTTATCAAATGTTGCAAGACGAGCAGATAGTTGTAAAACAGCGGGGCAAGGGATTGTTTGTCAATCCTGACGTGCAAGAGAAAATACTAGTGCGCGAGAGAGCCTCCTTTTTAGCTCAGGAGTGGCCCAGTGTATTGCGTAAAATTAGTCGGCTTAACCTGTCTGTAGAACAATTGTTAATCACAAATATGGAGGGGAAATAATGACGGCACTAGTCTCTATTACAAAATTAAACAAATCTTATCAAGATAAGCCAGTGCTTCGGGACGTTGATTTGACTGTTAATACAGGGCAAATTCTGGGTCTAGTTGGGCCCAATGGCGCCGGTAAAACCACTTGTTTACAAGCATTGCTTGGCTTAATTAGTTACCAAGGTGACATCGACATTTTGGGATATTCGCCTAATAAGCAGCGCGAGAAAATGTTAAACGATGTGGCCTATATCGCAGATGTCGCCACATTGCCCAAGTGGATAAAAGTAAATCAAGCGCTAAATTACATGGAAGGGGTGCATCCCAACTTTAAGCGTGAAAAAGCCGAAGAGTTCATCGCCAAAACCAATATCCCTATGTCGGCAAGGGTCAAAACCTTGTCTAAAGGTATGGTCACCCAATTGCATTTATCACTGATTTTAGCGATTGATGCCAAAGTGCTTATTTTGGATGAACCCACCCTGGGATTGGACATTCTCACTCGCCGGCAATTTTATCGTCATTTATTAGAAGACTTTTACACAGAAGACAAATGCATCATTGTCACTACCCATCAAATTGAAGAAATAGAGCATATTCTTACTGATGTGGCTTTCATACGAGATGGCCAAATAGTGTTGTCGCAAAGCGTGGATGATATCCGAGAGCGTTTCAAATTAGTCACAGTCACCAATGACAATATTGATGCGGCCAAAGCGTTAAGCCCCTTGTTTTGTAACAGCATTATGGGCTTGAGTACTTTATTGTTTGATCAAGCCGATGAGGCCGAATTGGTCCAGTTGGGCAATGTTAGCTCACCTACCTTGGCAGATATTTTTGTCGGGGTCATGACACAGGAGACAGGGGTATGAACAGATTGCAGATTACTACCAGTTTTAAAAAAGAGATGCTGGAATTTGAAAAAGTCTTCTTTTGGGTGCCTGGGATTTTGGCCGGTATAATGATTCTGGCACCTTTTCTGGTGTTTGCTTTGACGGAAAGTTATCAAAGGAGCGGACTCTTTGAATTTTTAATGCAAGGTGAAGAACGGGCGAATTTAGAAGGCATTGGGCACTTTTTCTTTGGCGCAATGTCCGGCCTGTTTGTTCCCTTTATTATCGTTGCTTTAGTGATCCAACTCTATTATTTTACCGCTTGCCTGTTTGAAGAAAGACGCGATCTATCGATTTCATTCTGGCGCTCTCTACCTGTGTCTGATGCCTTGAGTATCGGGGTTAAGCTTATAACTGGGGCATTAGTGATACCTGCCATTTTTATGTTGGCCGCCACTGCTGTCTTGATCTTCGCGCTATTCCTCGTCTTTATAGTGTGTATTGTGATGTCGGTGGGCTACGACGTCTCGCTTTGGGGTTTATGGGGTAACGCTGAGATCATTAGCAATCTGGGGGCAATCTGGTTGAACCTTATTCCATATGCATTGTGGTCATTCCCGCTTTATGCCTGGCTTATGTTGGCATCGATGTTTGCCAAAAAAGCCCCGTTTCTTTGGGCGGTATTACCACTGGTGGTATTAGTGTTAGTTGAGGCTTTTATCGTCAACTATTTCGGATTTTCATCTACTTATATTGCCGATCTGCTAGTTGATTATTTCACCTTTAGCAGTGACGTGATGAGTAGTCATATGATGGAAAGTGACGGCCCGAAATTGATACTATTGAAGGGCTTGTCAAGTAAGGTCAGTCTGCTTCCAATGCTCTTTGGTTGTGGCTTAATGTACCTAACTTACTGGCTAAGGGTAAATCGAAGCGAAGTTTAGGGATTGGCAAAGGAAAGGAGAATACGGCAAGGCTGATTTGCCTGAATACCCTTTGATAATCGAAGAGTCACCAGCAGTCAGTCGGTGTCAAATCACCTTCTAAAAAGATCTCACCAGCAATAAGGATATTGCTGTTTTCTGGGCAATTAACCGGACGTCAATTAGCAAGACAGGCACGATAACGAATCGAAAAAACAGTGTTTTTTTTAGGATTTTATTGTGATGAATGTCTCTATTTATATTGTCTGTAAATATTGGGTATTGAAAATAGAGGATCAAATGATTATTAGCTACCAAGTCAGATATAATGAATTTTTGGCTTAAAACACTAATATGAGATAGCGATGAGTAAGACTAGCGACGGCAATGACATAAGCGCCAATGAAACAGATGGCAGCGGGGGGCTTCATCGTATGTCTTATCGGGATGTAGCGATGCACAAGGTCATGCTGCAAGATATTATTCGCACCGAGGCCTATCAGAAATCGATAAGCGCTGTTGTAAAGCCCGAGCACAGCGTTCTCGATTTTGGATGTGGTAGTGGCGTGTTGGCTATGTTTGCCGCCCGTGCGAACGCAGGCAAGGTGATTGCGGTAGATCGTTCGCCGTTTATCAAGAACGCACAAGACATTGCCCATGCCAATGGCTTTGAGAATATCGCGTTTTATCATGACGATCATCAGTCGCTGCAATTGGATGAAAAGGTCGATGTTATCGTGTCTGAGTGGATGGGCCACTGCTTATTCTACGAGGCTATGCTAGAACCCCTTTTGGCTTTAAGAGATCGTTATTTGGTGGAAGGTGGTGTAATGATTCCCGGCCAAGTGAGTCTGCACGTGGGCCTGGTCAGCGATGAAGAGGTATTGGCAGACTTGAGTTTTTTGCGGGATCGCCCCTACGGTCTCAATTTTTCGCCCATAGCAGAGGTGCCCTTTCAGCAATCGGATTTGGTCGCACTAGATCCCGAAAGCCTATTGGACAGCACAGGGGTACTGGGTGTGCTGGATATGCACACTATCACCAAGACCGAAGCTCCGAGAGTATTTACCACCACACTAATTCCCAGCGAAAAAGCTGAGATATTTGCTCTGTGTGGCTGGTTTAGCACGCAGCTAAGTTCCGGTGTGCAGTTTGGTACTGGCCCCAACGATATACCCACCCACTGGGATCAAATTTTATTTCCCTTGCCAGAACCCTTCACTGTCGATCCTTCTAGGGAGTTGACCATCACCTTATCACCTCAGACAGAACAGGTAGGTAAAGAACAATTTTGGTGTTGGTCTATTTCAGATGGCGAGAATACTTTAACTGTCAACGAGCAGCAACTGCAGCAACAAGCTATTGTTGAGGTGCCACAGGGTAAGCTTTAGTAAGCATTATCTGGATAGCCGCCGTTAATTTATTAGCTAACATTTTAGGGGGCAGAACACTTGCCCCCTAAAATCAAGACACAGCTATTTATACCAATCGCCGTAAGTAATTACCCTCTCAGCGAGATTTAAAGCAGCTTAATCAAGGCGCGTGAATGTAGGAATAGTGGTGCTCTTTCAAATTCATGCAACGCAGAGTAAGTTGCTTTAAACCTCGTCCTCCGGAAAAGCCCCAGCCGCTTTTGTACTGCGTTCTCGCTACTTAAAAGGGGTATGCCATTCCTGCGCAGCGACGCCTTGCCCAAAATCGGCTGGGGCTTTCTGAGTGGGTAATTATTTACGGTGATTGGTATTACATGTTTAAAATCCGTGATAACTTACAAAATCCTTATTATCAGCGCGGACTGAACGCACGTCATTTGCTGCAAAGTCTTCATCTGGGTATCCCATCGCAATACAAATCATAATAGCCTCACTATCTGGTATCTGTGCATGCTTATGCACAACATCTGATTGCATAATTCCCTGGCCATTAATGACACAGCCCAAGCCAAGGTCCCAGGCTGCCAGGACGATTCCATAAGCCAAAGAACCCAAACCAAACTGGGTTATACCGGCCGGCTCTAATGACTTGTCATAGGTAAGAACGAGGGATACTGGGGCGTCAAACTGGCGAAAACCTCGCATCATCCAATCCATGCGCTTTTCTTTATCTTCCCTAGATATGCCCATTACTTCAAACAGTTGAATGGCGACGTCAATCTGGCGTCTCCTGTGTATACCTTCATAATCTTCCTTGTACGGGAAGTCACGAACATGGGGCGTACCCGCAAGGGTATTTTTAGTATTGCCCTCACGTATTTTATCTAGCACATCACCTGTAACAGCATGCACCCGCCAAGTCTGAGTATTGTAAGAAGACGGCGCCCATTTTGCAGCGTTTATTACTGTGTCGACAAGCTGTTTAGAAACCGCCTTTTTTTTAAACCCTCGGACGCTTTTTCGCGATTCCGCAAATTCAGCAAAATTCATAAAAACCTTAAATATTTAGATAGGAGAGAAGAAGATTAAACACTATAACTGAAAGTCATCAATGGGTCAGAACACTTGATCAAAAAAATATATACCCGTCATCCTTGAAACTGCATGCTTGGTGGCTACATTCATTCGCCCCAATTACTTAATGGACTAAGCTCATGGTGTCTCATTTATTTGCCGCCGCCATGCAATCCCAATGATTTTGGGTATAGATTGAGGTTGAGTTGTAAAATTTATTAGCAGCAATTGTTTGGAAATTTAAATTAACAGAATTAACAGGACAGCCATGATAACGAATCGAAGGAATTACATTTTTTTGCATTTTATTCTGATGGATGTCCCTGTAAACCTGTTCCCTGAACGATTTGGTGGCGGAGGCTTGGACG
>JBLHNW010000271.1:0-5711 GCA_047622205.1 Paraglaciecola sp. | reverse complement strand
TTACCTCTAGGCTAAAATCTTGCATTTATTCTCTGCCAGGTAGTTTCTTCCAGGTTACCGTATCGCGTACATAGACAGGCATTGCATCTTCAACAGCAACAGCCAATCCATTAGTAAGATCCTCTGCAGCCAGCACTAGCATATCTTCTGCACTTGGAAACTGAATGCCAGGACACGGCGTCAAACTATTAACTTTTAACGTCGTAAGTTGTTCTGCATATGTTTGCCAGCCAGTTCCCAGTGTATGAAAACTGATTTCGCGCTGGTCAAAGTTAGCAATAAGCGCATCTGGTTTCACAACTATTTCACTTTCAATAAGCGTCATAATACCGGCTTTATTTAATCTGTAATGGGCGAAATATATTTCTCCCATGCGAGCGTCAATTGCAGGTAGCACATCATTAGCTTGATATAATCTGTGTGCGCCTTGTGCCATTGCTGCAAGTGTAGAAATAGGTAGCATAGGTAAATCGGCACCAAAAGCTAGCCCTTGCGCAATACCAGTACCAATCCGTACACCAGTAAAACTACCGGGGCCACGCCCAAAAGCCAAACCGTCTAATTGGTTCAGTTTTAACCCAGCTTCAGTCAATAAGCTGTCCACCATTGGCAGAATTCGTTTTGTATGTTCTCGAGGACTTTCAATTTCACGTACCAGCACCTGGCCGTCCACATAGAGCGCCGCAGAACAATTTTCTGTCGATGTGTCTAACGCTAAAATCTTACTCATAACTATTTCTCATAACTATTTACTCAAAACTACTGATAAAACTACTGATAAAAATACTGCTTATAATAGTTTTTTTAATTATTACTTTTAATGATAATTGCTAAATATTAGTTTTTCTAATAAAAGACAACACATTGTTGATATCCCGGGTTCGCGGCATGCCAGGTAGGCTATTAATAAAAGTGGCCCCATAGCGGCGAGATACTATGCGCGTATCGCATATAACAACGCAGCCTGTGTCTTTGACATCACGAATCAATCGCCCTACCCCTTGCTTTAAACTGATCACAGCTTTAGGTATTTGCAATACGACAAAAGGATCTTCTCCTTTACGCTGACAGTCTTCTATCCTCGCCTGTAACAAAGGATCATCGGGTGATGCAAAAGGTAACTTGTCTATAATAACACAGCTAAGTGCCTGTCCACGTACATCAATACCTTCCCAAAAAGAATAAGTACCAATTAACAACGCATTACCATGCTCCACAAATCGATCCAATAACACCTGTTTGTTATCTTGCCCCTGTACAAATATGGGCATAGATAACCTTGGTTGCAAAAGATTGGCAATTTGCCGAACCATATAATGACTGGTACACAGGAAAAAACAACGCCCTTTATTTTCAATAATAACAGGGGCAAGTTTTTCAACCAATATACTCGCGATATTAGGATCGTTTGGCTCTGGGATATTGCGCGGTACACAAAGCATTGCCTGGTTTTGATAATCAAACGGGCTGGCCAAAATGAGTTCAGTAACCTTATCAAGTCCCATAAGCTGTCGATAATGTGAAAAACAGTTATCAACAGCAAGTGTGGCCGAAGTAAAGACCCAAGCGGCTTGGTTTTTTTTCTGCTCAGAACTAAATCGTTCGGCGATATTTAACGGGGTTATATTTAAGGTGAAATTCCGCTTGGTGCAATCGAACCAATAACTTTGCCCGGTATCATTTACTGCCATGATTTGTTGAAATTTGGATTTTATTTCAACAATGCGTTCAAAGCAGTGATCAACCAATTCACTTCGTCCCAGACTTAACTTGAGTACTTCATAGATGAAATTTAGTTGGTCCTGAAAGCGCGTGACCGTCTTCATCACATCAGCCTGATAAAGTAACTTCCGCCAATTTCCGCGCCCTGTTTCCATCGCAAAGCTCAGGCGTAAGTCTTGTGTGGCATTGGCCAAGCCATTCGCAGCCTTAGTAACCTGGATCGTATCTTTAAGATCTGTTCGGCCAAGATATTGCACATCTTTACACAAGGTTTGGATCTGTCGGCTACTGATGCTTTTACCGAAGTACTCCGAAGCAATATCAGGGATTTGATGTGCTTCATCAAATACAATCAGGTCTGCATCAGGTAGCAACCGGCCAAAGCCAGAGTCTTTGACATTGAGATCGGCAAAATACAGGTGATGATTGACAATGACAACGTCTGCTTCTAACGCCTTTTTTCGTGCCTTAACTAAGTAACAATTGTCAAAGTCGGGACAATCTCTCCCCAAACAATTATCGTTGGTCGAGGTAACGAGCGGTAAAATCGCGGCATCATCTTTTAAACCCGGCACTGAACTCATATCACCACTGATGGTAATATTAGACCAGCCCCTGATTTTGACATAATCATTCAGTATTGTTTCGCTTTGGTAGTCAGTTTCTTTAGCGAGTCGCGACAGGCGCTCAATACATAAATAGTTGTTACGCCCTTTGAGTAACGCAGTTTTTGCTTTACTCTCTAGCGCATCAATAATAAAAGGTAAGTCGCGATTGAATAATTGCTCTTGCAGATTTTTACTGCCGGTACTGATAATCGTCGTTTTATCATTTATCAAGGCGGGAATTAAATAGGCGAACGTCTTACCCGTCCCCGTTTCAGCCTCAACAATTAGGTTGCCCTTGTCTGTGATCACACGATCTATCGCTACCGCCATATCAATTTGTGGTTGCCGTGCTGTATAGCCATCAATAACTTTATCTAATGCACCACCAGCAGAAAAATACCGCTTTATCACAAACAAGTTTCCGTTTAATTTTAAATCTCAGCACTTAAATACCATCCCTTGCGCTAATAATCAATCTGCTGCCGCATAAAGTCGAAATCATGGTTAGTTTTCAAACGACTATTACAGTGTTCTCACCGGTGATTTCATAGGCTATTTCATAGGCTACTTCATAGGTAATTGTGGATAAATTTATTCAGTAGTACTGGAATCAGCCGCCAGTTCTGCTAAAATCGGCGCACAAATCGACAGCAACAAGCTCGAATATAACTGGACATAAGTTTTCATTTAAACGATTAAACTCAAAATAAGGATAGTTAACAATGAGTCTTGCAGATAAAGTGCTAGCCGTGAATAATGATCTACCCATTCGAACTGACAAACCTGTTCACAGTGGTAAAGTTCGTTCTGTTTACTGGTTAACAGCAGCCGATAGCCGTCGCCTCATCGAACAGAAAGGTTATGACGTCGCAATAGATGCCCCACTAGCAATTATGGTTATCAGTGACCGTATCTCTGCTTTTGAATGCATCTGGCATGGAGAAGGGAATATGCGAGGCGTACCTGGCAAAGGTGCGGCACTAAATGCAATTTCTAACCACTGGTTTAAGTTATTCAGCGAAAGCGGATTAGCTGATAGCCATATTCTTGATATTCCGCATCCTTTCGTCTGGATCGTTCAAAAAGCGAAACCAGTAATGATTGAGGCCATTTGTCGCCAATATATAACTGGCTCGATGTGGCGCGCATACAGTAAGGGTGAACGTGATTTCTGCGGAATTAAACTGCCTGAAGGTTTAAATAAAGATCAAAAGCTGCCTGAACTACTTATGACGCCTTCAACGAAAGGCATTTTAGAAGGTATTCCCGGTGTTCCCGCTGTCGATGACGTGAACGTCACCCGTCAAAATATTGAAGACAATTACCAGGCATTCAATTTTAAATCTGTTGCAGATATCCGACGCTATGAAAAATTATTGAAACAAGGTTTTGATGTTATCAGTAATGCGTTAGCTGAAATTGATCAAATTTTCGTTGATACTAAATTTGAGTTTGGTTATGTAACTGATAGTAAAGGGAATGACAAGCTGATTTATATGGATGAAGTAGGTACACCTGATTCATCCCGAATTTGGGACGCTAATGCATACCGTGATGGACAGGTAGTTGAAAATTCAAAAGAAAGCTTCCGCCAGTTATTGCTCAATCATTTCCCTGAACCTGATATTTTATTGAATAAAAACAGAATGGATGAACGCCTGGCGCTTGCAGAACATAATGCCCTACCAACTTCAGTCCTTATGTCTATTTCTGAAACTTATTTGAATATCGCAGAGAAAATTACCGGTCAGAAGATTGAAATATCAGAAAATCCAAAAGCCGAAATTATTGATATCTTGCGCAATGATTATGGCCTGATCGATTAATTTGATATAAAAAGTTTTGATATAAAAAAGAGAGCTAAATTAAGCTCTCTTTTTTTGTTCCGCGTTAATGTTTTATGCTTCTATCTCAAGCAATGACAGCGCCATTGCTTCAGCAACTTTGATACCGTCGATTCCCGCAGATAAAATGCCACCAGCATAACCAGCACCTTCTCCCGCTGGATATAAACCTTTGGTATTGATACTTTGAAAATCACGGCCCCGCTTAATGCTCACGGGCGAAGATGTCCGCGTTTCAACACCGGTCAACGTAGCATCCTTAGTTGAAAATCCCTTGATCTTTTTATCAAATGCAGGAATTGCTTCACGTATTGCAGCAACCGCATACGGGGGCAAGGTTTTACTCAAATCAGTAAATTTTATACCTGGTTTGTAAGAAGGTTTAACATCACCAAATACACCTTCACTGCGGCCCGCAAGAAAATCCCCCACGGTCTGACACGGCGCATCATAATTACTACCGCCTAACGCATAAGCATTTTGTTCCCACTTCCGCTGCAGATCGATTCCCGCTAGCGGTCCACCCGGAAAATCTTCCGGTGTAATACCGACAACAATTGCACTATTCGCGTTAAGTTCATTACGTGAGTATTGACTCATACCATTTGTAACCAAACAGCCTTCCTCAGAAGTTGCCGCAACAACAGTCCCCCCAGGGCACATACAAAAACTGTATACTGAACGGCCATTTTTACAGTGATGGACAAGTTTGTAATCTGCAGCGCCAATTAATGGGTTGCCCGCATTAATGCCAAAGCGCGCTTCATCAATCATCGACTGTTTATGCTCGATGCGAAATCCAATTGAGAATGGTTTAGCTTCCAGATATACGCCGCGCTTATGTAGCATTTCGAAAGTATCACGCGCACTATGTCCAATAGCCAAGGAAACGTGGTTAGTTTCTATCACTTCCCCATCGGCCAGTTTCACTCCCTGAACCTGTTCATCTTCAATGATGATGTCATCCACACGGGCATTAAAACGAATTTCGCCCCCCAGAGAAATAATGTCGTTACGCATATTTTCAATCATGGTCACTAGTTTAAAAGTACCAATATGCGGTTTGCTTAAATACATGATCTCTTCTGGAGCGCCGGCTTTTACAAACTCAGTAAGCACCTTACGGCCGTGATGTTTTGGATCCTTCACCTGACTATACAATTTACCATCAGAGAATGTGCCAGCCCCGCCTTCACCGAATTGTACATTTGATTCCGGGTTTAAAACACGCTTACGCCAAAATCCAAAGGTATCCTTTGTTCTTTCCCTTACTTCTTTACCGCGCTCTAAAATAATCGGCTTTAGGCCCATTTGCGCAAGGATCAATGCAGTGAATAAACCACATGGACCAAAACCAATAACAACCGGTCTTTTTTCAATGTCCGCGGTAGCTTGAGTGACAAATTTATATTCAGTGTCTGGGCTGATCCGTACGTGCTGATCTTTTTCAAATTTAGCCAGCAGAGCCTGCTCATCAACATCATCAGAAAGCGTAACATCGAGGGTGTACATTAAGATGATCACATTACGTTTACGT
>JBLHNW010000270.1:0-5714 GCA_047622205.1 Paraglaciecola sp. | reverse complement strand
GAGGCAGCGAAAGAAGCAAAATAGGCAAGTAAGAGCAAAAATCTATGCAACATAATTATTTTCTTTAGATAGTTTCGGATAGCTTGGCGCAATCTGCATATGAAAACAATAGTTGCCGACGTCTAAGTCCAAGGTAATGGACTGATAAGCGCGATATACCTTTTAACGGCTCGAAAAAAACCAGAAATATGTACTTTTGGGTAGTTTGATATAGAATGCGCGGCTTTATATGCACCATCCATAGTGAAATTTTGAGTAACACTAATTCACGTCAATTTGACGAAATACATCATTATCAGGATCTGATCCGATTATTTGATCACAACTTTGCTGCAATCGAAAATACTCGATTGATCAAAGGTAGTGATGAACCAATATATTTACCAGCAAGTGATAAAAACGCCTCTCACCAGATTATTTTTGCCCACGGTTACTTTGCCAGTGCTCTGCATGAAATTGCGCACTGGTGTATTGCTGGTAAAGAAAGGCGACTATTGCAAGATTATGGATATTGGTATTGCTCAGATGGGCGCAATCAACACCAACAAGCTGAATTTGAGCAGGCAGAGGTGAGACCTCAAGCTATTGAGTGGGCTTTTTCTATCGCAGCTAATAAAAATTTCCGAGTTAGTACTGATAATTTAAATGGAGTGCACGCAGATGCACAGGTCTTTCAGGATAAAGTTCGAGAGCAAGCCTTAACCTTCTTGCTTCACGGTTTTCCAGTCCGTTCTCAACGCTTTATTGAGATTTTGCATGATTTTTATCAGACTGAACCTTTGCAGGTCCAGCAATTTACCTGGCTTGAATCCTAATCCGGTGGATATTCCTATGAGTAAAATACACAAACAAAAATTCAAACTGGGTTTGTTGATTAATCCTTTTGCGGGTATAGGTGGCGCACTAGCTTTAAAAGGTAGCGATGGAGCAGAAATTCGCAATAAAGCATTATCTATGGGGGCCGAGAAAAAAGCTAATGACAGAAGTCGTTTGGCCTTGCAAGAATTGCTGCACTTAAAAGATGATATACAAATATATGCTGCCGCAGGGGAGATGGGAGAAAGTTTAGCCCATGAGTTGGGCTTTGCCTGTACCGTAGTGTATCGACCCAAACAGAGTCAAACTGAAGGTATTGATTCCGAATACGCAGCCCAAGCCATGCTGTCTAGCCAGGTAGACTTGCTGTTGTTTGCTGGTGGAGACGGCACCGCGCGCAATGTATGTAAGGTCATAGCCTCATCTATACCTGTTTTAGGTATTCCGGCTGGCTGTAAAATTCATTCTGGAGTTTATGCTATTACCCCACAAGCTGCCGGACGTGTTGCTGCCATGTTAGTGGCTGGCGATATTGTGAGTTTAAAAGCGGCTGAAGTCATGGATATTGACGAAGTTCTGTTTCGTCAGGGCAGAGTTAACGCTCGTCAATACGGCGAAATGCAAGTGCCATCTGAACTGCAATATGTACAGGCGGTAAAAATGGCTGGCAGAGAATCAGATGAGTTGGCATTGACCGACATTGCAGCACACATTCTAGAAGATATGGAGCAGCATCCAGAGTACTTATATGTGATGGGGTCAGGGTCAACGGTAGGTTTTGTGATGCAGGAACTGTCTTTGGCAAACAGTTTGTTAGGAGTGGATTTAGTGCTAAACAAAAAGCTAGTTGCCAAAGACGTTACGTCTAGTCAACTACTCGATAAAATTACCAATATGCCGACCAAATTAGTTATTACTTTAATTGGCGGGCAAGGACATATCTTTGGTCGAGGTAACCAGCAACTTAGCCCCGAGTTTTTGAGGCAAATAGGACAACAGAATATTATTATCATTGCGACTAAAAATAAATTGCAACATTTGCAAGGTAAACCATTGATCACTGATACGGGAGAACCAGAGTTGGATGCGGAGTTTTCCGGTGTGATACCGGTTATTACCGGTTACCACGATCAAGTGTTATATCCTGTTGCGAGGTTTGACTGATGTACAATTTGCGCCCCCACTCTTCACTAACGTCCTCGGAGTGTGAGTCTTTTATAGAACAAACCCAGGAATATTTAGATACAGTGGTAATAAACGGTTCAGATCACGAGTTATTTATTGCCAGTTATTTGACTGGGCATTTCGCATTGGTCGTCGGTCAGGCCCAAGTAGAAAAAGATGCGGCTGGAGAACAAATGTCTATTGTGCATTTAAATGGCCTCATGTTGAATAGCCTAGACTCCGCATTTTTGCAAAATGAGCTGGAAAAAGACGAACAAAAACAAGTACTAAGTTTATGGAAAATAATTATCAAGAATGCCCTTTAGTAGGCTATAGTGTTTTATAAAGTAATATTTGATCTCTAGACGCAGAGAATTTTTTATACCCAAAATCATTGGGATTGCATGGCGGCGGCAAATGAGTGAGATCCCATGAGCTTAGTCCGCTAAGTGATTGGGGCGAATGAATGCAGTCAACAAACATGCAGTTTCAAGGATGAGGGGTATATACCGATGTGGCATGAAACAGGACAAGGAAGGGTCGAAATTGTGGAAATAAATCAATTACTAGCAAAGTATAGAAAAAGCAATTTGAATTAAGTGGTGAAGACGAATTCGGTTGTTACATGCTACTTGAAGAATATACGATTCATCTCAGAACAGACGACCAGTCTCTCGCAGAAGGTCTTACCCTTGCAGAACTCTACCCATTAATATCCAAACTTACTTGCCATGATTGACAAATGTTAGTCGGCCCATTTAGTGGTATCTCATTGTTTACCTTTACGCCGAATTAAATCACGGATCAAAAAGCGATTTGGATTTAGTGCGTTGAGCAACTCGTGAGCCAATGGCATGGCTTGAGCACTTATCTGGCTCGCTAAGACCTCTGCCATTAGTGGGGCGCTGGTTAATCCTCTGAAGCCTAAAGCGCCCAACATAAATAAGTTGGGCATATCTTTAGCCATGGCATATCGGTGCATGGGTAGGGATTTATACAACTCAGTGTATTGCTGTTTTTGTGCAAGGATATTCGGCACTGCACCTACTAAAGGTAAGTGATCCGGACTACTACAACGAATGGCCGCTCGACCTCGTTGTTGACCTTTTATACTTTGTAGCCAGGCACAGTTTGCCAGAGCTTTTTTCTGCATCGCAAGGTTGCTTCGCTCTTCTTCATCACGATAACTGCAATCCCTATCATTTTTTACATAAGTAGAGCCCATTGCGTGTTGACCGTCATATTCCGGAGTTAAGTAACCTTTATGGCTCAATACCGTACTCAATCCAGCCAACCCAGCCTGTGTCTCTATTGCCTCAACCTGACCGCGTGCTAAGCGCAAGGGCAACTCAGCCAGTTGTTGTACGTCAATACTGTCACTGCCCGTCGCCAATACAACGATATCTGCTAAATCTTGACTACCATCCTGCCAATTCAATTGCCAGCAGTGCTGGTTACGACTTAAAGTTTCGAGTTTTTTGCTGTTTATCACCTGACATTCACTTTGCTCTTTCGCTGCATTGATTAAAGACTGAACCAGATCTGGCGGATTAATCCAACCACCGTTAGGAATGAACAAGCCGGGGTATGGCATAGCAACTTGGCAAAGTTGTTCCACCTGTTCTGTTTCAAGCCAATGGATCAGATCTTTTGGCCATGTATTGTTGTCGATTAATTTCCGCTGGCGATGCTTAACCTTCTCGTTAAACGAAACTTGCAATACTCCGCACCACTGATGAGCAAATTCGAATCCATCTGCCAAAAGTTTGCGATATTGCTGACTAGCATAGCTAAAAGCGAGGGCATAGATTTGACTGGGTATACTCGTCTCAGCATTAAGTTGAGGATGAAATCCTCCCTGAGCGATCCCCGAAGCACCTTGTGCAAGCGAGTGTTCTTTGCAATAAATATTGATCTTAAAGCCCCGCTTACTTAGTGCGTAAGCGCAGTTGGCACCGGCTATTCCACCGCCAATAACTGCCACCCGTGTGTTGCTATTGGTTGCCACGGCGTGACTCCGCTTAAAATAGGGTGCATGAGTCCTATTGACCGGTAATCTGTGCAGTTCTGAGTCAATATTGCCCGCTAACATATCGCGCTTGCTACCATGCCCTGGGCGTTTATCAACCAAAAATCCAGCGGCTCTTAGGCCTCGTTTAACATCGCCTGCTGAGGTAAATGTGGAAAAAGTACAATTTGTAGCCGCCAAGCGTGCCATTTGTTCAAATAATTGGCCTGTCCACATATCCGGATTCTTGTGCGGTGCGAAGCCATCCAAATACCAGGCGTCAACCAACCCAGACTCTGGGCGTATGATCTTGGGTAACACCTGATGTACATCGCCCAGCCACAAATCGAGGATAACGCGCCCGGCAAAAAAGCTTAAGCGATGACAGCCTGTAATCGCCATAGGGTATTGGGTGATTAACGGGTCGCTATACTGGGTTAATTCAGGAAAATGACTAAGAGCAGTTTGAAGATCTGCTTTTTCCAGGGGAAACTTTTCTACTGATATAAAGTGCAAGCGGAGGTTATTGTTCTGCTGTGTATGACAAAACTTTATAAATTCTGCTAAGGTCACTAAAAAGTTTAGACCTGTGCCAAAGCCTGCTTCGCCGATCACAAACTCTTTCTCAGAGTAATTTAACCAGCGTTCCGGTAAGGCATTGTTTGCTAAGAAAACGTATCGGGTTTCAGCTAAGCCTAGTGCATCGGAATAATACACATCATCAAAGTCCTCGGCATAAGGTGTGCCGTTTGCCTTGAAGTGAATGTTGGCAGTTTTAATTGTCAATTAATGTGTTTCCACAAAGTCTAGTCTTCAAAAGCTCGATAGTTTAAGGTATGCGACTAAACATACCAACCATAGTCACAAACTAATATCGAAGTTTTGATCTTGTTAATAGGAATGTGAAATTACGATTTGTTTCGTTAAAGAGCAGACCACTTAGCTCGGTAAAACAGTTAATATGTGCGGCAATTTTTGCTTATAAGGGTTAATCATGAGAAGAGCGGTTATTACTGGCCTAGGCATTGTTTCAAGTATTGGTAACAATAAAGAAGAGGTTACACAGTCTCTTAAACAAGGGAAATCAGGCATTAGCTACTCCGAGCAATTTGCCGAATCTGGCATGCGTAGTCATGTTTGGGGTAACGTTGACCTAGATTTAAAAGAGCTAATAGATCGTAAAGTTATGCGTTTTATGGGTGATGCAGCTGGTTATGCATATATTGCTATGCAACAAGCGGTCGAAGATTCTGGCTTGACTGATGATATGGTGTCAAATGTTCGCACCGGTATTATTGCGGGTTCAGGAGGTGCATCATCTCAGTATCAGGTAGAAGCTGTCGATATTTTGCGTGAAAAAGGTTTGAGAAGGGTTGGACCTTATATGGTAACCCGTTGCATGGGGAGTACTGTATCTGCCTGTTTAGCGACGCCGTTTAAAATTAAAGGGGTGAACTACTCCATTAGTTCGGCTTGTTCTACGAGTGCCCACTGTATTGGAAATGCCCTGGAGCAAATTCAACTAGGTAAACAAGATATTATTTTTGCCGGTGGTGGAGAAGAATTGCATTGGACCCTGTCCATGGAATTTGATGCCATGGGTGCATTGTCGACTAAGTACAATGACGCTCCTACTACAGCATCACGTACTTATGATGCTAATAGAGATGGTTTTGTTGGTGCTGGCGGGGGCGGTATGGTGGTTGTTGAAGAGCTTGAACATGCC
>JBLHNW010000269.1:0-5717 GCA_047622205.1 Paraglaciecola sp. | reverse complement strand
TTACATGGCTTGAATCTATTAATTCACCAGATAATTGTCAATCTTTTACTTATATCAAACAGCCTTGAAAGAGTGATTTGAGCAATAAAGCATATGCCAATTTTAAGTATACGGAGAGTTTTTATAGACTATCCACAAAGTAACGAAATTAGCATTTTGCGTACTTCGTTTATCTCAAAAGGTTTATCACACAGTGCGTTTATTCCGGCCTGACTGATATTAGCCATGTGTAAGCTGTCTGAGGCTTCTGACGTCACCATTATTATGGGTATATGAGCCGTTTCGGGGGAAAAACGAATGAATTCAGCTAATTCCCGCCCATCCATTTCCGGCATGTTGTAATCAGTAACTACCAGATCGAAAATATTGTCATTCAGCAAAGTGATCGCTAAAGCCCCGTTTTCTGCTTCTTGAATTTTACTTAAACCCAAACTTTCCAACACGCGGCGAATATGATTACGAGCAAGTCGACTGTCATCAACAAGCAATACTCTTACGTCTTGCACGTCAAGCATATCCAGGTTCATCTCTTCGGCATTGATTAGGTCAACAGTGGTCTTAAGAGCTCGGGACAAATTAGTTGTGGTAAATGGCTTAGGCAAAATTGCCGCTACGCCTGCCTGCTTAAATTGTTCCAGTTTTTCAGGGCGGCTTTCGCTGGAAACTAACATGAAAGGAATATCAGCAGTTACTTGGCTGTTTTTAATGCCCTTTAAAATTTTCAGGCCAGTACCATCTTCAAAATACATGGCACTGACAACCAAATCAGCTCCATGCTTACTGAGAGCTTCGATTGCCTGTTCTACATTTCTAACCGCTTCAATGTTAATTACATTTTCCGCTACAAGCATGGAAGAAATTATCTTACGTTGTGTATCGGATGGTTCAACTAAAATTATGCTAAGTTCTGCTAAGGATATTTTTTGCATAGATGTTCCAGATTTTTTAACTGTATAAGCGCTTAACCGCCGGCAAATTTCACGACATGGCCAAGCTCTTCGAGCACAACTTTAATTTTGTCTTTATTATCACCCTGTATTTCAATTATGCCATTTTTCACTGCCCCACCTGTTCCACACAGTTTTTTTAAGGTTGAGCACAATTTTTTTATCTCCACATCCGACAATCCTATACCAGACACAGTTGTTACACCTTTTCCCTTGCGACCTTTGCTCTCGCGTCGAATTCGCACTATTCCGTCTGATTTTACTTTCTCTTGAATAGGTTGTTGGTGCTTAATTTTACCGGCAGCGGTACTAAAAACTATTCTATTTTGACTCATTATTTATATTCACCAAAAACAAAAGTTATAAAATAAAATTGCGATTCTATTAAAAAAACTGGAATCTTTATAGGTAAAATGTCGATACTATTATTAAATAGTGAACAGGCATTTTATTATTAGGCGCAATTATTTTATTGTATGCCCATTTGGAGTAAGACATGAGTTTAGATAGGAAGTTTTCTGAAGATGGAAAACAATTAACCATATTCGTTGATGAAAAATTTGATTTTGGCAAAGTTAAAGATTTTCGTGTTGCTTACACTATTGATAGCGAGAGTGTTAGAGATATAGCTATTGACTTGGGGAAAACCGAATACATGGATAGTTCTGCCTTGGGTATGTTACTTAATATGCAGAAAACGATGCAAGAAAATATAAAAAGTTTCAGTATTATTAATTGTCGTCCCCAGGTGTTAAAAATTTTGCGGATTGCCCGTTTCGATAAAAAATTCACCATAGTATAAGATTTCGAAATTCCCTTATGAGAATACTGGTTGTCGACGATGACACATTAAGCCGTTTTCTACTTGTGCATATGCTTGAAGAGCAAGGCTATGTGGATTGCTATGAAGCAGAAAATGGACGGGAAGCAATTACCTTAGCTGAGCAAATTAAACCTGACTTAGTGTTACTTGATGTGGTCATGCCTGAAATGGATGGTTTTACCCTTGCTCCTATCCTAAAACGCATGGCAGGTGAGATTTATCTGCCTATTATTTTCATTACGTCGTTGGAGGATGAAATTGGGTTAGCTAGATGCCTGGAGGTCGGAGGAGATGATTTCGTAGCTAAACCATTTGATAAAGTCATCTTAGCAGCCAAGATCCGTGCACATTCAAGAACAAGATTGTTAAGTAAAAAAACCAATGAGCAAAATAAACAGCTAAGCTACTATCGAAATTCCGTAGAGCGGGAACATAAAATAGTCGAACATATCTTCGCGAATGCTCTCAGTCTTGATGAGCAGCTTCTCAGCTATATTGATTACAAGCTTTATCCTGCCACTGATTTTAATGGCGATTTGTTTTTAATGAACGTTAGCCCATCAGGTGGATTTTATTTTTTAGTCGGTGATTTTACCGGCCATGGTTTGGCATCTGCCATTGGTGCTCTGCCAGTCGCGCAGGCTTTTCATGCCATGTCTAAGAAGGGAGTTTCGTTGATGGAAATGGCCGAAACTATCAATGAAATACTGCTTGTATTGCTGCCGGCAGACATGTTTTTTGCTGCAGTACTGGTCGAAGTTAGTCAATCAGGTAAGCAAATTAACGTGTGGAATGGCGGCATGCCAAATATGCTTGTGATTAACGATAGTGGCGAAATTATCAAGCGTTTTGAATCCCGCCACATGGCGTTAGGCATCTTGGATACTGATGAGTTTGAATATGAATTGGAGCGGTTTGAAGCCAATTATGGTGACCGATTGGTCGGCTATTCGGATGGTGTTGTTGAACTGACAAATGAACAAGATGAAATGTTGGGCGATGACGGTTTGATAAGGTGGCTGCAGTCTGAACCGAGCATCAGTGTGCTTGGTTTGATGGACAAAATGACTGATTATAAAGGTAATGCGGTGCGTGCAGATGATGTCACTATCGCATCTTATAAATGTCAGCCCTTAGACCGTTTCAAAAGTAATGCTGTACTTTCAACCTTACCTTTCAAGATACATCTGGATCTAGGTCCTGAACAAATTCGGGAAAACGACCCTGTGCAAGACTTAGTTATTATGTTAACTAACCAAACAGGCCTATTTACGGTCCATTCACGGGTGTTTACGGTGCTAAGCGAGGTTTATAATAATGCATTGGATCATGGCTTATTAGCACTGGATTCAGCACTGAAAGAGAACGATGACGGTTTTTTCGCTTACTATGAACAAAGAGAGCAGAAAATAGCAAAATTGACCTCGGGTAGTATTAAAATAGCGGTAGATTATGCTCCAGATCGAAGACTCTTAAGTATTAGCATTACAGACTCGGGAGAGGGTTTTGTTATCGACAAAAACTTTAAACTGGACAAAAATAATGAAAATTTTGGTCGTGGACTGCCTCTCATAAAAGAGTTATGTGATGCAGTAGAGTATTCGAACAATGGCCGTACAGTTAACGTTATGTTTAAGGTGTAGTGGATAAAATGGATATTAAAATTAGAACAGCGCTTAGTAGCGATCTGAACGCCCTGGTTAACTTTAACCAAAGCATGGCTAGAGAAACTGAGAATAAAGAGTTAGATAGTAAAGTACTTGAAAGTGGTGTCGGAGCATTGATTGCCGATCTTAGTAAGGGTTTTTATTTGGTTGTGGAACAAGATTGTCAAGTAATTGGAAGCTTAATGGTAACCAACGAGTGGAGTGATTGGCGGAATGCTGCTTTTTGGTGGATACAAAGCGTTTATGTACTGCCGCAATATCGGCGTAAGGGCATATATGCAATGTTATACCAGGAGGTGAAATTGTTAGCTAAAAAGGATGGAAATGTATGTGGTTGGAGACTCTATGTCGAAAAAGACAATCTCATTGCCCAAAAGACATATGAGGCACTTGGTATGAATGAGAGCCATTATTTGATGTTCGAAGAATCTTAATTAACCTGAACTCTGGATAAGCAACGCCTGTAAGCGTAGCTCTTTCTGCCGTTCTCAGCGTTGCTCACCATGCGTTTAGAGTGACTAAACAACATAGCTCGCGCCTTGATAAGCACATAAATAGCAACACTTACCCGTCGAATACAGTATTCATGCAAGTCGTCATAACTATCACTTTGAAATACAAAGGAAAATTAATTTTTTCGACATTTCTTATCCAGAGTTCAGGTTAATTATCATTTCGGTATTGAGAACTATTCTCAATTAGATTAATATTAATCATCTTTTCTGATTGACATTAAATTGTTGTTTTTAGGACATTGTTTTGAAAAATATAGTATCCAAAATATGCATGCTGGGTGTGATATTTGCAGGTTTCGTAAATGCTGAGCAAGTTAACGTATATTCTGCGCGGCAAGAAGCCCTGATCAAGCCACTTTTAGATAAATTTACCAAGCAAACTGGAATTTCAGTTAATTTGGTGACAGGTAAAGCTGATACTCTGATTAGTCGCTTGCAAAGTGAAGGTAAATATAGCCCCGCAGATTTGCTAATTACAACTGATGTTGGTCGACTATATAGAGCAAAGCAGCAAGGCTTGACCCAGGCGATAGATTCTGAATTTTTGAATACCAGCATTGCCAACAACTATCAAGACCCGGATAAACATTGGTATGCTTTAACCCTCAGAGCACGGCCAATTATGTATGCTCCGGACCGGGTTGATGTCAATCAATTGAGTCGTCTAGAAGATCTGACTGATGAGCAATGGAAAGGACGTATTTGTGTACGTTCTTCAAATAATATATACAACCAGTCAATGGTTGCGGCGATGCTCGAACAATTAGGCCAGGAAGATACAGAGATTTGGGTGAAGGGTTTTGTTGAAAACTTTGCGCGACCACCCAATGGCGGAGATAGAGATCAAATTAAGGCCGTTGCCTCCGGGCAATGTGATATTGCCATCGCAAATACTTATTATCTGGCAGGAATGTTAAGCGGTAAGGATGAAGGTACGCGTCAGGTTGCTCAGAAGGTAAAAGTGTTATGGCCTAATCAGCAGGATAGAGGAGCCCATGTGAACATTTCAGGAGCAGCCATTACTCAATATGCACCGAATAAGGAAGCTGCGGTAAAGTTGCTTGAATTTATGATGACAGCTGAATCTCAAAATTGGTATGCAACGACCAATCACGAATACCCGATTCTCGAGGGTGTTGAATGGAGTGCTGTACTTAAGTCCTTCGCACAATTTCAGCCAGAAGAAGTTAAGCTAAACAGGGTGGGTGAACTCAACAGTCAGGCTGTTCAATTAATGGATAGGGCCGGTTGGAAGTAATGTTCCAGGTGAGGTTTTGAACATGCGTTGCAATTTTTGAAACTCAGATTTTGGAATGACCCCTGGCAGTGGGGCATATTTTTAGCCAGCTCAGTATTAGCCATTCCGGTTATTCTGGTATTTATCAGCTTTGCAATTCCCCAGACTGAACTATGGCAGCACCTCGCTGATACGGTTCTGAACGATTACCTAAGTAATTCGTTATTATTGGCTTTTGGGGTCGGGGCAGGGACTCTGGTAATGGGCACCACAGTGGCCTGGATCGTTACTCGGTATGATTTTATAGGGCGCAACAAATTACAATGGCTGGTATTGCTACCCATGGCTATGCCAGCTTATATTATAGCTTACACTTATACGGGATTGTTGGATTTTTCCGGCCCGCTACAAGCCTGGTTGCGCGGCATTTTTGGCTGGTCTTACGGCGACTATTGGTTCCCTGAAATACGCTCTCTGGGTGGTGCTGTGGTGATGTTATCATTAGTGCTTTACCCCTATGTCTATATG
>JBLHNW010000268.1:0-5744 GCA_047622205.1 Paraglaciecola sp. | reverse complement strand
AGGAAGAAGCAGATAGTATCTTTCCCAGCGCTGACGACATTCCCAGCGTAGATGAAATATTGGCTAAATCGCCCCTTAAGACAACCAAAGCGGTGGAAGAAACGCAAAAAGCTTATGAAAAACACAGCGAAAAATTGCAACAGCAATATGCGCAATTGCCCGACAAAGCCAAGCTTGCTGACTATAAAGAACGCATAAGCGTTCTCAGTAAAACCGACTATAAAAATCCGCTTGAATTAGCTTCCGCAAAGGAAGAATTTGACCAGCTAAAAAAAGAAATAAGCCAAGATCAACAAAAATTGAGTGCGTTTAAGCAGTCTGCAGATGAGGCAAAACAGGATTTATCGCCCAAAATAGCCCAACTTAAAGCGGCACCAGGTCAAGACTACCACCAACTTAAGTCACTTATCGCTGGCGATGCCGCTGCGATAAACGATGTGACTACTCTGGTGTTCGGCGATAAAGTTGCACAGTGGAGTCAATATGCTCTGGCAGCGTTTGAAATAGCCGGTCCCATGTTAGCCGGTAGTGCCGAGGAAAAACCCGAAAAACAACGAACAGAGGGACGTTGGGTTGATTTTAGTGATACCACAGAGATGCCGGATCTATTGATCAGAAAAGCACTTATCTCACTTAGTTGGCAGGATGAAAATATACTAAGTCATTGGCAAGATATTACACACCAACACGAAAAACTCGGCCGTCCAACACTGTTTAATGTGGACTCCAGCAGCAGTAAACTGTGGCAATCGCTTAAAGTTGATGGTGATTTTTGGTTAAGTGACAGTGGTGCAAAAGCCCAACAAAAGTGGGATCTTAAAAGTTTAAAACTAACCGACCTCAACCTGCTGGAACAAGAAAAATTGTCTAGTACCCTACAAAAAGGCTTGTTAAACAGCACCGGCTCCGTAGCCATTAAGCAGAATTTGGTTTCTGGAAATGCGGTAGTTGATCTAAAAGAACTTACGATGGCCGCATCCGGCAGTAACAATTTGACTGAAATAATCGCCAACACACTGACTCAACTTAACAAATTGACAATCAATACTGAAGTAGGCGGCACCTTAGGTGATCTTGATTTATCATTCAGTTCAGACTTAGACAAACAGTTAGGCTCAGCAATGTTGGCAAACCTTAGTGGTGATCAAAAAGGTAAGTTGGCAGAGCTTAAACAAAAATTAAGTGCCAAAATTACCGGACCATTAGGTGATTCTGATGGGCAAATGAAACAATGGCTGGAATGGGAAAAATTAGCCGACGGCGATTTAGGCAGTATAAATGAATTACTCCAATCCCAAATGGGCAGTGTAGTCGATGACAAAAAAGACGAATTAAAAGATAAGCTTACGGACAAGTTGAAAGGTAAATTATTTGGATAAGGAAATAATATAGGAGGGTTGCTATTAAGTGACCCTTGCAACAGTCGCACTATTGTATTTAGTATCTATTAATCCTCGTCAAGAGCACTGGCGATAAAGGCAAAACCTCGGCATAATGCGTATATCTAATGGTCACGGAGACAGCAAAAAATGAAATGGCTGACAGTGATATTAATCACGTTGCTGACTTTGCTGCAATATCGTTTATGGTTTGGAAAAAACAGTGTGCCTGATTTACTTGCCATGCAACAAGAAGTGACCGAACAAAGTTTACAAAATGACAACCTTAACCAGCGAAACAGCTTGCTTAAAGCTGACATCAGCGACTTAAAGATTGGTCTAGATGCAGTTGAAGAGCGTGCCCGAAACGAGCTTGGTCTCATCAAACAAGGTGAAACGTTTTATCGTATTCTCCCTCCTGAAGAATAAGTAGTTAATGTCACATACATCAAATTATACAGTTGTAGTACCTGCCGCAGGCGTAGGAAAAAGAATGTTGGCAGACCGTCCAAAGCAGTATTTGCATATTGCCGGTAAAACCTTACTCGAACATACTCTGGAAAACCTCTATCGACACCCTAAAATAAACCGCGTGGTAGTAGTACTGAATCCACAAGATCCGTATTTTGCTCAGCTTCCTATTGCCAATGCAGAGTGGTTGGATATAGTGGATGGCGGTGAACAACGCTGTGACTCAGTGCTCGCTGGCCTTAATTCAGTTTCCTCATCACAAAGTTGGGTGTTGGTGCACGATGCCGCAAGGCCTTGTTTTGAGCATGGCGATTTGGATAAATTATTACACCTGGCGGATAGTGGCGAGGTCGGTGGAATATTAGCCAGCCCCGTTCGTGACACTATGAAACGTTCAGACAAGCTTGGAGTGGTGTTACACACCGAACCCAGAACCAACCTCTGGCACGCTCTAACTCCACAGTTTTTCCCCCTGCTACAACTACGCAATGCTCTTGAACAGGCCTTGCAAGATCAATTAGAGATTACCGATGAAGCATCAGCTATTGAGTACTGCGGTGGCCAGGTAATATTGATAGAAGGCAGTAGCAATAATATCAAAGTAACCAGGCCTGAAGATCTGCAGTTGGCAGAATTTTACTTAAGAGAAAAGAGATAACCATGAATATTCGTATTGGCCATGGCTACGATGTACATAAATTTGGTGGCGAAGGGCCAATCGTTATAGCTGGGGTCAATATTGATTACAGTATGGGTCTACTCGCTCATTCAGACGGTGATGTAGCGTTACATGCCTTATGTGATGCATTACTGGGTGCACTTGCGATGGGTGACATCGGCAAACATTTTCCGGATACTGACCCAGGTTTGTCGGGAGTCGACAGTCGTAAATTACTCCGTCACGTTATGGCACTGGTGCAAGAAAGAGGTTTTCGACTTGGTAATGTAGATCTTACTATTGTTGCTCAAGCCCCAAAAATGGCACCACACATAGAGCAAATGTGCGGAAATATAGCCTCGGATCTGCATGCTCTTTTGGATCAGGTTAATGTGAAAGCAACCACTACAGAAAAGCTTGGTTTTGCCGGACGAAAAGAAGGCATAGCCTGTTATGCTGTTGTATTATTGCAAAGTGTTTTAGACCAAGAACAAGTGAGCGCTTAGTGCAAATTGATCGCTGGAATTATTTAGGTCCCCCTCCCATTCAGTCAGGTATCATAAAAAGTCGCCCTCAAGACTTTATTGTGCGTGAAAAGTTGGGCTACGATTTATTGGGTGAGGGTGAACATATTTATTTATGGGTGCGCAAGGAACAACTTAACACTGCCTATTTAGCAGAACAAATCGCCAAATTTACCAAACTCCCCTTACGCGCGGTCACATACGCTGGCAGAAAAGACAAACATGCTGTCACTGAGCAATGGTTTGGCGTGCATAAACCAGGTAAAGCTGAATACGATTGGGATAAACTGGCAGTACCCGGAGCGAAAGTAATAAAAGCGATTCGCCATAATAAAAAACTGCGCACAGGCGTGCTAAAAGGCAATCATTTTGAGCTACTCGTCCGGGAGATATCCTCCTTTGAAGGGATTGAGGAACGACTTCAATCACTATCTGAAAACGGTGTACCAAACTACTTTGGACCACAACGTTTTGGGGATAGTCGATATGATCCTCGCGGCAGTAACTTGGTGCTCGCTGAAAAAATGATCCTCGGCGAAGAGATACGCAATCGTAATAAACGTTCAATGGCAATTTCAGCATTACGCTCATGGCTTTTTAATGAATATGTAAGTGCGAGAATTGAAGATAATTGCTACCAGCAACCACTAGTTGGGGATGTGATGCAATTATCAGGCAGCGCCAGCTTTTTTAACGCCGATATAATTGATCCCACAATATTGCAGCGTTTAAATATCCGAGACATTCAAATTTCTGCGCCGATGTGGGGTGCAGGAAATTTGGCTAGCCAAGATACGGCCGCCGAGTTCGAAAATCGACTCGCTTTAAAGCATCCCAAAGTGACTGAAACTCTAACAAACTTAGGCCTTAAACAAGAGCGTCGCCCGATTAGTCTATATCCCCAAGACATCAGTTGGGAAATGGACAATTCTCAACTTAGTTTGCGTTTTACTTTACCTGCAGGTGCGTTCGCTACATCTGTTTTACGTGAGGTAGTTAAAACCTCGCAGCCAGGTACTGAGCAATGAACATTTTATTGAGTAATGATGACGGGGTATTTGCCGAGGGCTTAGCCTGTCTATACCAAACGCTGGTCAAAGAGCACAAGGTAACCGTTATCGCACCGGACCGAAATTGCAGTGGTGCAAGCAATGCCTTGTCACTACAAAAACCCCTACGAATTCAGCAAATGAAAAACGGTTTTCATGCTGTCAACGGTACTCCCTCAGATTGTGTTCATCTGGGGATAAATTGTTTTCTGGAGGAAGATCCCGAACTGGTAATATCTGGAATTAACCACGGAGCTAATTTGGGTGACGATGTCATCTATTCGGGAACTGTTGCTGCAGCAACAGAAGGGCGTTATATGGGGCTACCAGCAATTGCCGTTTCTCTGGCATATAGTGAAGCCAGCCCTGCCAATCATTTTACTAGCGCGGCTCGTGTAACGGCAGATATCATTCGCCAGCTCAAAACGCATCCCTTGCCCACGGATCAAATTTTGAATATCAATGTACCTGATTTAAGCTATCAGCAGTTGGCCGGAATACAGATTACCCGGCAAGGACGAAGACACCGAGCCGAAACAATGATCAAAACAAAAGATCCCCATGCTAGAGACATTTATTGGTATGGTCCGGTTGGCAAAGAACAAGATGCTGGCCCAGGAACTGATTTTAATGCAATAAAAACAGGGTATTGTTCGGTCACTCCTTTGTCAGTGGATATGACCGCTCATCAAAGTTTGAATGATATGCACCAGTGGATAAAGAATATTTAATGATAATCCTATATTCCATACTAGAACTCGTGGTTTAACTGCGGAATCTAGGATAATAATAACAAATAATTTGACGTAACCAATCACCAGGGAATAGCAATAAATGATAGCCTCTTCACGCAAAGGCGAAAGCCTTGCCCAACTTTTAAATCGGGAAGGCATAAACAACATTTCCGTTCTTAAAGCTATTGCTTCAACCCCAAGAGAATTATTTTTGCCTGATGCATTGCACCACAAAGCATATCAAAACACAGCGCTGCCGATTGGACAGGGACAAACTATTTCTCAACCTTACATTGTCGCAAGAATGACCGAGCTATTGCTGGAATCAACTAATTTGGCAAGTTCGGTGCTGGAAATTGGCACTGGATCGGGTTACCAAACGGCGATCCTGGCAAAGTTATTCGCAAAAGTGTTTTCGGTGGAACGCATAAAGACTCTGCAATTTCAGGCAAAACGCCGCATGAACCAATTGGATTTGCACAATGTAGCTATGAAGCATGGCGATGGCTGGTTAGGTTGGTCAAGTAAAGGGCCTTTTGACGCTATTATCGTTACTGCGGCGGCCAGCCATATGCCGGTAAAATTATATGAGCAACTGAACGAGGGGGGCCGCTTAATCATCCCGGTTGGAGAAGAGACACAAGAACTCCATTGCATTACTCGCAATGGCGATGAGTTTGACAGTAAAATCATTGAAGCAGTACGTTTTGTGCCCCTTGTATCTGGTGACCTCATTTAATGGATATGGATATGGATATGCAACAACAGAAAAGATCTTGGCTAAATTATCTGACGCTTTGGGTTAAAGGAATGATGATGGGTGCAGCAGACGCTGTTCCCGGTGTTTCCGGCGGAACGGTGGCATTTATGACTGGGATATATGAGGAACTCATATACTCACTTAATCAATGTGGCCCTAAGGCGCTAAG
>JBLHNW010000267.1:0-5747 GCA_047622205.1 Paraglaciecola sp. | reverse complement strand
GTCTAGCTGACTTCGGTGCATTTGTTAACATCTTACCGGGTAAAGATGGCCTAGTTCACATTTCGCAAATTACTGCTGAACGTGTAAACAAAGTCGCTGATCACTTATCTGTTGAGCAAGTTGTTAAAGTTAAAGTACTTGAAGTTGACCGTCAAGGTCGTATCCGTCTGAGTATTAAAGAAGCGATGGATGCACCAGCATCTGCTGTTGAACAACCAGTTAGTGAATAACTTGTTGGTATATTTAGATTGATTATTTGAAGGAGCGTTGATACGCTCCTTTTTTATATCTGAAAAAAATAAGTGGTTTGATCATGAAGAGATATCTCAGTTTATTTATTTCTATCGTTTTACTTTCCGGTTGCAGTTTATTTTCGGCAGGTAAAATGACGCCTTCCTCATTGGTACTCGCTGAACCACTGCAAGTTAATTATCAGACAGAAATTATGTTGATGCGCTATAGCCAGCTTATTCTGGATGCCAAAGACGATACGTTCCGCCAGGCGCGTTATTTTTATGAACGAGGTTTGCTGGCAGATAGCATGGGCCTGCGCTCACTTGCCCACGCGGATTTCCAACGAGCGGTCACCTTGCAACCTGATTTTGTTCCCGCTTATAACTTTATTGGTTTGTATATGACGCAAACCGAGCAATTTGATGAAGCTTATGATGCCTATGATTCGATTGAGCAGCTGGATCCAGAAAATACCTATGTGTTACTGAATCGCGGTATCGCACTTTATTATGGCGAGCGTTATGAATTGGCTGTCGCGGACCTGGTTAAAGCCTATGTCGATAAACCGAATGACCCTTTTCGAACGTTGTGGTTATACTACCCTGAATATCAAATTGACCCGCAGCAGGCTCTGACCTCTGTTAAGCGTCGTTTTGAGCAGCGTATCGACGATAACTGGTCATGGAACATTGTGGCACTGTATAGCAAGAACTTGACTGAGAAACAGTTGCTGCAGCGGTTAACAGATGGCTTGGATAATACCAGTCCGGACTATAACAAATTATTGGCACACCGTTTAACCGAAGCGTATTTCTACTTAGCAAAATATAAGCTAGTTCAAGGTGATAAACAGGCGGCGGAAAGTTATTTTAAACTTGCGTTAAGTAATAATGTTTATGAGTTTATTGAGCATGGTCATGCTCGGTTAGAGTTGGGGCGTTTGGCAAGTAGCAGTTAAGCCCTCTCAAAGCCTCCCCTTTGAAGTAAAAGGGAAGGGGCGGTCTAGTTCCCTCCCATTTTGAAGGGGAGGGTCAGGATGGGGTTTGTTTGCTAGTTACTTACCGTCTCAAATCCGGCTATCTGATGCCAATAACCGTTGCATTCTCGCCCAACAGCCAGGTCTAATTTGATGCCTTGCTCTGAGGCCTGTTTAAATTGACTCAATGTTTGCAATGAAGACTCGCCTAGTGGACTAATACGTACCACGTCAACCAAGTCCCTCATGCTGTCCATATCATTAATCAAGTTGTATTTATAGCCTGACATGGTCTGAATACCATTAATGGTAAAAAGTTCTTTATTATCCTGACTGAATACTGGTTTACCATTTTCGTGGTTAATACAGCAGAGTTGGCAGTCATCCTTTGCTTTGTTTTCAGCGCGGGCGCTGAAACAACGTGCAGAGTAGGCTAAAGGCAAATGGCCATGAGCAAATACTTCAATTTCAAATTGATCGCGTATTTGTAATAACTTGCTGTCTTCTTGTAATTGCACTAGCCAGTCCCGCGACAGTTCAACTGGCATTACCCAGCGCTGCATGCCTTTGTTGACTAACAGTTGTAAGACTTGCGCATTATAGACGTTTAGGGCGTGACCACAGACAAATGGGGTTTTGGCTTCTACGAGCAAATTAATGGCACCAAAATCATTAGCCTCAACGATAAAGTCGCCATTTTCACAGTATTTACGTAGCACATTGACCTCGGACGGAGCTTCCAGTAATGCCATGGTGGAGATCACCACCTGTTTCCCCGAGTCTGCGATCTCTTTTGCAAGTCCTAACCAGTCTTTTGCTTTTAGTTCCCGGCGTTTGCTGCAAACGGTTTCTCCCAGGTAAATAATATCCGCTTGTGAGTTGACCGCTGCCGCATAGAAGTCTTCGACTTTTTGTTTTGGCCAAAAATATAAAATTGGCCCTAGTGCATATTTCATTGTGATCCCCGCGTTATACCGCTAAGTACTTTATCTATTGCTAAATACTTTCTATTTTTAAGTTATGGGTACTGATTTAGGCTGATCTATTGCCAATCTCGGTGGTAAGCACCCAAGGTCGTTGTGGTCCCTTCAGATAGTTGACCTAATTGACGATTCCACTCTTCGGCAACTTGGTATTGCTGTGGGTTTTTCTTGTAAAGGTCAATGGCACTGCGCCACACGCGCGTAACTTGTTCGGTATAGGCTGGACTACGCTGGCGGCCTTCGATCTTAACGGCAGCAATATTAGCCTCTGCCAGTTCTGGTATTAATTCAAGCGTATTCAAACTGGTAGGCTCTTCCAGGGCATGAAATACCTTACCGTCAACGTTAAAGCGCCCTTTGCACAGGGTTGGATAACCGGCTTTTTCGCCGTCCTGATAACGGTCAATAAGCACATTATTGAGGCGAGATTCTAATCCGTTAGCGGTTTCTTCCCAGCGTACATACTTAGCAGGCGAGCAGGCTCCCACGGTATTTGGTGATTCACCTGTTAAATAAGATGATAAATAACAACGACCTTCAGCCATGATGCAGAGACTGCCAAAAGCAAATACCTCCAGTTCAACATCGGTATTACGTGCGAGTTGTTTGACCTGATGAATAGAGAGTACGCGGGGTAATACTACCCGGCTTACATTAAAATTATTGGTGTAGAAGTTGATTGCTTCAACATTCGTGGCTGATGCTTGCACAGAGAGGTGTAATTCTAAGTCAGGATACGTTTTAGTCGCATAATCAAGAACGGCGACATCAGAGATAATCGCGGCATCTACGCCCATGTCTGCGCAGCGATCAACCGCGCGTTGCCAGCGCTCCAGTTTGCCTGGGTGTGCGAAGGTATTAATCGCAACATGCAGGTGGCGATCATGACTGCGAATATAATCGACGGCTTTATCTAATTTTTTATCCGTGAAGTTGAGACCAGCGAAATGCCGTGCATTGGTATCATCTTTAAAACCGATATAGACCGCGTCAGCACCATTATCAACGGCTGTTTTTAATGCAGGCAGATTGCCTGCCGGGCAGAGTAGTTCCATTGTTCTATCATCTTGAAGGATTAATCTTACTAAAATTGTAAGGTATTCGACTTTCATTGGAATTGATTTAGGGCAGGTAAGCGCTTGTTAAATTATAAAAACACATTAATTAACATAAAATTGACTTTGCTTAGGTCGTAATTTATTTCAGTGGGGTAGAATATTTTTAATAGGATAAAAAATTTATTTGAGGAACATTGCGTGATTTTACATAAGTTACACCATAAGTTGGTGCTTACAGTACCTGGCCTGCTTGCTATACCCGCTAAAGTGTTGCCTTTTTCTGTACAAGAAAAGATATTATCACGTGTACTTAACCGGGTTTTTGCTGAAGCGTTAGCAGACGATGAATTTGAATTTTTGGAAGGTAAGTGGCTGCATGTTGCGGTGCTCGATTTATCCATTAATTGGTTTATTAGCTGCAGGGATAACAAATTAGTGATTGCTGAGCGAGCTGACGTGACGGATGTTAGCTTCAAAGGCAACTTAAACGAACTGGTGCTGATCACTGCACGCAAGGAAGATCCTGATACGTTATTTTTTCAGCGTCGCTTGAAAATTGAAGGTGACACAGAATTGGGACTGGAAGTGAAGAATATGCTCGACAGTTTCGATCTTGATGAATTGCCTAAAGCCGTAACACGTTTACTGATGTATTTAGCTGAATTTATTCAGCAGGGGCTACAGGAGCCAGTGACAACATCCCAGGTAACCGCTTAATCTCATTTGTCCTAAGGGGTAAGTATACAATTACTTACCTTTAAATCCCCTTTAACATCCCCCATGCAGTTAAATTATCATGCCTTAGTATGGTTATAGTATTGCTTTAGCCTTCTCCTATGGATCTTGTTCGATGATCCCAAATATGATGACACAACGTAGATTAATTTCATGCTGAGATTGATCTAAATTTAACATTATGATCTATAGTCAGATTAGTTATTGAACTTAATTCATGCAAGGAGCAAAAAGTGAAGCTAGTTGTTGTTAGTGGAAGTACCAGAAATCGGCCGACCTCAAAAAAAATTGCGCAATCGGTTCTGCAGTTAGCTGAACAAACAAAAAATTTTGATGAAGTTCACTTACTCGATTTTGCCAAAATGGCCTTGCCAATCTGGGATAAAGCACTGAAAAATGAGCTTGATGACTGGCAGGAAGAGTGGCAAGCCACCGCCGATATAATGCGTGGTGCAGATGCAATCGTAATTATCAGCCCAGAATGGGAAGAAGAAAGTCTGGATAATTTCTACGCGTTTTGCCAACACGATAACTTGCCGTTACTACCCAGTGCAATTTTGCGTGTCGGCAGCAATTGCCGCGGTGCTTATTCTTCGACAGATTTGTGGATGGCCAACTTCCGTCAAAATTGTACCTGTTTGATCCTAGAACATTTTATTGTTGCCACCATTGAATCTGTGAATAATTGCAAAGAAAAACATTATCCTTTTGAATCGGCGTTGGTTGAACGTATACTGGCAACTTTAGGCTTAATGAATCAGTTGGTGTATAACGGTGGTTTAACCTCACCAGCACGACTTCATATAGCTTAGCTTTCGCTGAGGTGTTGGATGTCATCAGACTTACCTGAATTTAAGACTACGCATTTAGTTATCCGAGTTCCTAATGTCAACGATGCTGAAAAATTGCGTGATTATTATTTAGACAATCGCGGTCACCTGCTCCGTTGGGAACCATTGCGAAGTACTTCATTTTATTCTTTGCCCTGGTGGCAGCTACGCACTGAACAGATCAATAGAGAGTTTCTTGATGCCAGCTCGGTCAGTTTTGTGGCTTTTACCCCCGATCAGCAGACAGTCGTTGCCGTTGCCAATTTCAGTAATATTATTCAGGGAGTATTTAAATCTTGCTACCTCGGTTATTCCATTGCAGAGGATTATCAGGGGCAGGGGTTGATGGTTGAATTTTTGCAGGCTTGTCTGAGTTTTATATTTGAAAATATGGGATTGCACCGCGTGATGGCAAATTATATTCCTGTCAATCAGCGAAGTGGTTTACTGCTTAATCGGTTAGGGTTTGAACGCGAAGGTTATGCGAAAAAATACCTGAAAATAGCTGGGACCTGGCAAGATCATGTATTAACTGCCTTACTAAAGGAAGATTGGCAGAGAAGCGTTTTATCAAGACAGAATCAAAAACAGTTGTAAACAATTGATCCTGTCTTGGGTTTATCTTCACGACAATTCAAAATACATAAATCAGCATTTTGAATTGTCATGGGTATGGATTACTTTTTTACTTCCTGGATCAGTACAAACTTTTCCCACAAGGCTTCTTCGCTCTCAGTATTATCAGGATCGGTGATAATACAATTGATCGGACAAACGCTCTTGCAGGTTGGTTTATCATAATGCCCCACGCATTCTGTGCATAATAGCGGGTCGATTTCATAAATCTTCGCGCCAAACGTAATTGCGCCATTCGGACATTCCGGGTCGCACATATCACAGTTAATACACTTATCATTAATTAATAATGCCA
>JBLHNW010000266.1:0-5758 GCA_047622205.1 Paraglaciecola sp. | reverse complement strand
ATCCCAGATCCAAGGGTTTAAGCATGTGAGGGTATTTTTCAAATCCCTTTTCGGTATTTTGGCCATTGTTCGTTTGTGTCATTTCACTATTTCCAATTTATATTTTTATTGCCACTGATTTGCTCACAGAAAAAGCGTGAAGCTATTTGCGCTGCATACCACTCACATTCTTATGCAGTTCCTGATATTCAGGCTTACGCTGCTCTTTTTGTGCCGCCATAGCTTCTTGCACATCAGGCATTTGAAACATACCGCTCTGCCACGTGGCCATATAATTCAGGCTGTCTTGGACACTATGGTCACGAGTGTAATTGATCATTTCTTTACAGCCAGTAACCGCCATTGGGGAATGGCTAGCAATTTTGGCGGCAATTTTCATTACTCCAACTAACATGCTCTGTTGATCAGAGAAAGTCTGATTGATAAAACCACAGTCTTTGGCTTCACTACTGCCCATATTTCGCCCTGTATAGGCCAATTCGCGCACCAATCCCTGAGGTATTAGGTGGGGTAAACGTTGCAATGTGCCCACATCGGCAGTCATGCCAATTTCCGTTTCTTTAATGGTGAAAAACGCATCTTCAGTGCAATAACGGCTATCACAAGCACACAACATATCCACCGCACCACCAATTGCCCCGCCCTGCACTGCCACAAGAACCGGAATACGCACGGTCTCAAGAGCGTTAAATGAATCTTGTAACTCCAACACCATGCGGCGTAAACGCTCTGCTCGTCTGGCGGGTTCGCCGGTATAGTCTTTGCTCATTTGGGCAAACACCGACAAATCCATACCCGCACTGAAATGTTTGCCTTGAGAAGAAATGACAATAACCCGTGCTGCCGATTGTTCATCGAGTTTTCTAAGCGTACTGGGTAATTCATGCCAGAAAATAGGGATCATGCTGTTAAGTGCTTCGGGACGGCAAAGTTCAATATGAGCGATATGATTTTCAATCGTTACGCTAAGGGTTTCGAGTTGGGAAAAATCTAAATCAGACACCATGGTTCTCCACTGTAAATCAATTTTCACGGGCGATAGCACCCACTTATGATTCGAGTTAACTTAAACTAGACGACGTCAAGATAGAGTGTTATTTTGACGCTGTCAAGATTTGTGCTAAATTCGACTACTATGATAAAAAAATCATCCTCAAAAGCTGGGAAATCCAGCAACACTAAAGAGAACACTGCCACCAAGACCAGTTACCATCACGGCGACTTGCGTACCAGCTTGTTAGAAGCCGCAACAGCAATGTTGAAAGAAGATGGCATCGAGGGATTATCGTTGCGTAAATTAGCGGATCGGGTCGGTGTATCGCGCACTGCGCCCTACCATCATTTCAAAGATAAAAATGAATTACTGTGTGCGATTGCGGAAGTCGGTTTTAGCCGTTGGCAAGATGATGCTCGAAAAATATTTGCTCAAGAAAATATTTCCATCCGAGAAAAGTATCGACAGTTTTTTCAAGGCTACATTGGCTACGCAGCAGATAACCCGGAGATGTATGACCTCATGTTTGGGCGCACGATATGGAAACAGAACTCTGCTACTCAAGGTTTGCGTGATGCTGCCTATCCAAGCTTTCAACACCAGGTGGACATGACCAAACAATGGCAACAACAGGGCTTAATGCCACAAGGTGAAGATACCTTGCGTTTGGCCCAGGTTACATGGGGCACTATGCATGGCATAGCCAGGTTACTAATTGATGGGATTTATGCCGACCGCAGTCATATCGATGAGATGTGTGAATGCGCTGTAAACCTATTTACTAAATAATAGGTTTACAGCGCATAATATTTGCGATTAAGCCGCACTATAAAGCTGCTTAATCAAATCCGCTGTGCGTTCAGCAATCATAATAGTGGGTGCATTTGTGTTTCCGCCAATTAAAGTTGGCATAACTGAAGCGTCAACCACACGTAATCCTTTGACTCCTTTTACGCAGAGGTTTTCATCCACCACGGTAGTGGGGTCATCAACACGGCCCATTTTGCATGTGCCTATAGGATGATAAATTGATTCGCCTCGCTTACGGATAAACTCTAGGATCTGTTCATCTGTCTGAGCTTCTGGACCCGGACCTATCTCACGACTTTGATACTGATCAAATACCGAAGCCGCAAGAATTTCTCTGGCTTTGCGTACCCCGTCAATCATCACTTTTTTATCATCATCATGAGTCAAATATTTTGGATCTATAATCGCTTTGTGAGCCGGATCGTTTGACTGCAAACGTATTTCCCCGCGACTCTTCGGATACAAACCGCATACATGCAAGCCATATCCATAACCAAAAGCTGTTGTACGGCCATGATTTAATAAAATAGCCGGTAAAAAGTGATACTGAATATCTGGTAGCGTATTCGCATATTGTGTTTTAACGAAGCCACCTGCCTCCGCCACATTACTAGTTAACATACCTTTGCGTTTGAACAGATACTGAAAAGCCGCCTTGATATAACCCGGTACCGCGCCAAACGTCACCGCATAACCGACTTTCGCGTCACAGCGATGCTGCACGATAGCATCGAGATGATCTTGTAGATTTTGCCCAACAGCAGGTAAATCAACCAAGTTTTCAATGCCTTTTTCTTTAAGGTGCTCTTGGGGACCAATGCCGGAAAGCATCAATAATTGTGGTGAATTGATGGCACCTGCTGAGACAATCACCTCTTTACTGGCTTGTAGCTGTATTGGTTTGCCATTCAACCTAAGCTTAACGCCTGTCGCTACGCCGTCTTTGAGCAGTACTTTTTCTACCAGGGCCTTGGTTATTACCGTTAAATTAGGTCTATCGTATACTTCACTCAAATAACCTTTGGCAGCCGAACAGCGTTGCCCCCCTTTTTGGGTGACTTGATATAACCCTAAACCTTCCCGTTGCGGCCCGTTGAAATCGGTAACTTTTTGCAAACCCACTTCTTCAGCCGCATCAACAAAATTGCTTGATAAAGGATCGACATGTTGTAGATCGTTGACACTTAAAGGTCCACCCTGGCCATGATATTCATCTGCGCCATGTTGCTGATTTTCAGATTTTTTAAAGTAAGGCAATACAGAGTCCCAATCCCAGCCAGTTGCCCCTGACTCACTCCAATTATCATAATCCTCTCTGGCTCCGCGAATGTAGCACATTGCATTGACTGAACTAGAGCCCCCCATGGTTTTGCCTCGTGGCCAGAATAACTCACGGTTGTTTAGTTCTGATTGCGGCGCAGTGTCGTACATCCAACCAAGATTGGTGACGCGACTCAGAAATGCTAAACCAAATGGGATATGGATAAGCGGACTCTTGTCCTTGCCACCAGCTTCGATCAGGCACACATTAAATTGGCTATTCTCGGATAACCTGCTCGCTAAAGTAGCACCGGCTGAGCCAGCGCCAATAATGATGAAATCGAACTGGGTTTGAGTAATATTTTGCATTGAAGACTCTTCACTACTTACTAAATTACATGCTTACAGAAACCTCGAAAGGCTGACTTTACTACTTTTTTTACAGATAAACGGTGTTTATAGATCAGCATGACTCATCTGACGTCCTACCAGTCAGTGTATCAAAAAAGGTTTTCAAGTGTTACTTTTCTGCTAAATCACATTACACTTTAGATAATTTTGCAAAATAAAAAGCGATCTTTTTACGCCAATATTGTAAGTATTTTATATAGTATTCAGTTAGTTATTGGTATTATTAAGGAACAAAGACGAACATGAAAAAACATTTGAAACTGCAGCTATTACATTGATTTCCGAAAAAACAAAAATTGCGTTGAAAATAGTGTTGGCAAAATTGCTAATACGCTTCAAAAAACTCAAACATGCTGAATATACCAGCAACGAATTGACGACTTTAATAGCCGATTATTTACCCAAAACCTTTCCAGTGTCAGTCCCAAAAGGTGAAGGCAGTTTCACCTTGTTAAGTGCCAAAGTTAGAATGCCCCGTGACAAACATATCATTCAGGTAGAAGTAATGAGTAGTTTTAACGTAGTGTACCTGGGAAATCCGATTTACCGGGCGCATATTGTTATCCTCCTTGAGGCTTCCCCCCTTTATCTTGCAGATTCAAAACATGTGATACTCAAGGATGCAATTATAAGCGAAATCAAATTACTGCAAGACGAATATTCATTTCTAAAAGATACACAACATATCATTAATCTTTTCATTCCCAGCCCGTTCATGTCGATGTTTACCGGCACTATGAAAACGGCCTTGAGCCTGATGACTGGTACATCCCCTGCTGATGCAAATGCATATTTGCAGTTGTATTTGAGCGGCAGTAAACAACGCGTGCTCGATTATCACAAACCTCAATTGGAAAAAATAGTCACTGATCTGGCTGCCAGTGACGATATGCATTACCAACTGGATGAATCGAACTGGGAAGAACTACTATTTGCCAAATTGGGTAAGGAAGTTGTCGTCGAAGAAGGTAAACTTCGCTTTAAGTTTTAGCTCTAGCTTACTGAAGTTGTTAGTGCAATACAGCAATGTAGACTTACACATTTTTTTGACTTTAAATATCTCCAATTAATTTTACAGTTTGCCTAAACACAGTGCTGGTAAATCCTAAGAGTAAGTTGCTTTTTTTTTCAGAAAATAAATAATTGCAGACAAAAGGACTTACAGTCAATCAGCTCAAGCGATTATTTATTTAAGTTTTTAAGCTTGCGTGAAACTGTTCCCAAACTGCCCGACCAAGCTCATTATATTGCTTCATTTGGCTCACCATTTCGCGACGTAATTTAGTATCGATCATTTCATCTGGAAGTAATGGGTCGGCGTTTATTTGTTTAATGACAGACTCTCCAACCAGAAAAGTTTCTCGCACCGCATCACGAACCTCTAAGCTGTCTAACCTTGCACTGCTTTGAAGCATGACTTTAATGGCATGACGATACCCCGATTCGATTTTTCCAATAGGCCAAAGTAGACAAAGTGCATCGATTTCCTTTCCAGAGAATTCATCACAATTCATTACAATGGCCTGCTGCTCGAGCCCCATTAAAGTTAATCTATCTTTTGTTTGTTGCGATGATTCTTTTAAATTCCCAGGCCGACACCAAAGTCCTGTGACTAGTGATGAGAATCCGTTCAAGCGGAATGATCTTTCTCTTGACCGCACTGCCGTTTTATTCGTTCTGCCTAAATGGGCAGTGTGCACGACAATCCACTTTCCCGACCAAGAATCAATTTTGTCTTCTGCGTCCCCCCAACTACTGGCTGTTTTTGCCATCATTTTAGCATTAGGGCCTATTCTATATTTCCCTCTTGAAACTGATGAGATCAAACCTTGTTTCACGAGTCGCCCGACAGCAACTCGTGTTGTTGGAGGATCAATATTAAAGATCTTTCCCCATTCAATTAAATAAATAACATCAATCTCTTTAATTTCAGGGGAACTAAGGAGAGACAGGATAAGTCGCTTTGGCGTCGTTTTAATGTCGAATTTATTCTCTTTCATGGTAACGAATCTAGCACATTAAAAAATGTAACTCTATATGGCCATATAATTCTATAAATGTTATATATAATTCATTCTGAAACAAAATCATACTTTTTGCAGGTGCATTTCATGCCAGTTAATGAAAGTTTTAATAGCAAAGAAGAGCATATTCCCACTACGCTACTTAACGATCGTGATGTCATTCAAGGTATTTTTAATCATATAGACCAAAAGACAACGGATAAAGGTGATTGTACTTGGCAGGAGCCGGTTGACCACTACACTTCTCAGAAGCGATTCG
>JBLHNW010000265.1:0-5763 GCA_047622205.1 Paraglaciecola sp. | reverse complement strand
AGATAAAATATCCAGCTAAAAAAACTACTGCTACTTTGCCGCAGTGCCGTGGTGAGATTGTACTCTTCGCTGGAATGATGTACCACGTGAGCCGCCCATAACAAGCTCATTTCGTGGCCCATACGGTGATTCCAGTAGTAGCAAAAGTCGTATAACACAAACGCTACAACCCACATCCATAAGGTGTCAGGTAGTGTAAAAAAGGCAAAGTTTTCATATATAAAGACATAGACCGTAAGAGGAACAAGGGCTTTTACGATCCCTATCATCCGACTTAACACCCCTGCACTGAGACTGTTAATTGCATCATTAACTCGGTAATAATTTGTGTGCCTGACTTTTTCCAGTACTAGTTCAATTCCTATCAATAGAAAAAAGAATGGCACTGCGTACAATATATAATTCATATTACGACTGACTTATTTGGTTTCAAATGTGGTACGAAAAGGCAGTTTAATACCGGAACAAAATGTTGTCTAGTGTAGTCTCAGTTGCTAAAGGGGTTGTAAAAGCGAACTGATGTACCCATTATTTTATATCTGTTTAGACACATTATAACAATATCATTTAAGACCATAATTCAGTAATCTACATTCAGCTGACAATGGTTTCCAAGGAGAAAATATGAACAGTGAAGGTGAAAAGTCATTGGTTCCACATATCACCGTAGGGGTGATTTTTGTACTCATTGTTGTAGTGATTTACTTTTGGCCGAGTGAAATATCTGACGACCTAAACTCCGTCACACTAGAACCAGAAATCGCTGTTAGTATAACGCCTGAGCCAATCCCCAGTGAAATGCTCGTACCTGAGCCTGAACCTGAAGAGCCTGAACCCCTGCCCCCAGCGCCAGAGCCGATTCCAGAGCCTGAACCACTGGATGTCAGTGACGGTACGGTCAAAACCAAACTAATACAGCTTTCAGTTTATGATACATTTGCCCGTTTGCTTATAAATGATCAAGTGTTGCAGCGTTTTGTAATTATGACTACCAGTTTAGCTAATGAAGAAGTAAGCGCCAATAATCAGGTTCTAGTTGCTCCTGAAAAACCATTTAGAACATTTCAACAAGCCGAAAAAGAATGGATTGATCCCGCTAGTTACAAACGTTACACGCCGTACGTAGATGTGTTTGAATCTATCGAAATACAATCATTATTGACACTTTACATGGAATACAAACCAGCGATTGAAGATATTTTTGCAGAAATAAGCGATCCCAATGATGATTTTGATGAAACCTTAATCGAGGCCATTGATTTGCTATTGGATACTCCTGAAGTACCGGTTCCCGTGGAAGTTTACACAGATAGCGTAATGTACAAGTTCAGCGACCGGCGCTTAGAATCTTTGTCCGCGCCGCAAAAACAATTGTTACGCACAGGGCCAGAGAATATGCGTCGAATCAAGGCTAAGTTACGAGAGTTAAAGTCGACACTGTAGGCCAATAAAATATGGATTTAGGCAGCCTGCAGAAACAACTAAATGAACTAAGCGACCAACTGCCACCTGTAGATAAGTGGAACCCTGATTTTTGTGGTGATATGGACATAAAGATTAAACATGACGGAAGCTGGTTTTACATGGGTACGCCAATTGGTCGCAAGTCTTTGGTCAAGTTATTTTCCAGCGTCCTTAAACGCGAAGACGACGATTACTTTCTAGTAACTCCCGTAGAAAAAATCGGTATTCAGGTGGTAGATTCTCCCTTTGTGATCACCCAGTGGCACATACAAGATAAACGGCTGGTTTTTACTACACAAACAGATGAAAATATTCTGGTCAGTGCTGATAACCCAGTTATCCTGCAGGCTGATCTCACCACCGGAGATATTTTACCCTATATACTGGTGCGCAGAAATTTGTGGGCTCGTTTACATCAAAATGTATTTTATCAATTGGCAGAACTTGGTCAGCAGAGACAATTTGAAGGCGATAATCACCTACTGGTGAATAGTGCGGATTACGCTTTTAGTCTGGGTAAATTATAAACGAGAATTGCCATTAATTTCCATTCACGATTCAGTCATATCTCTTGACCTGAAACCTCAAATCATTAAGCGTTTTTGACTGCGTAAATTCTCAACTAACTGCCGGAATATGATGAAAACTATCGATTTTTCTCAGTATAAAAATAATAATATTTTCTGCTTCAACAGACGCAGTAATCTATATACATGCCGGTAAATTAATTGACAGCAGCTCAGACAAAGTAAAGTAAAACGTCACGGTAATTATCGAAGAAAACAAGATTAAGTCTGTTGAAAAAGGTTTTATTGGATCTAGTCAACAAGATCAATTTGGCACAATCGAAACCAGCAGGTCGGCAGATATAGTTGCAGTAGAAGGTCATCCCTTAATGGATATTACACCTATTCAACATGTATCATTTTATAATGAAAGATGGTGTTGTGACGAAAACGGCTAAGGTCGTCGGAATAAGCATATAATTTTTTAGTAAACCAAGTTTTATGAATCTGTTACCCTAGATTCCGCAGTAGAATTTGTGGAAAGAGTGTTAGTTAATGGTGTGATTGGCGTAGTGAAAAAGTTTGTAGCCACCTTATTAGTGTTGAGAACATTTTTGCATAGTCAGGCACATCAATGGATGCTGCTATTTCTCGTGGTTTAACTACTGAATCTAGGGTTACATATTATTGATAATCTAACTTACATTGAGGATCCAAATGAAACGACTTTTACCCACACTTTTACTGTCTCTTAGTGCCAGTACTTTTGTATTTGCCGCCGATTTCGACGCAACAAAAGCCAAAATCGAAGAGGCTATGAAGTCTGACATACGCACAGAATCAGACCGAGAACGTGACCGTAACCGCAGACCGATAGATACTCTGGAGTTTTTTGGCTTACGTGATGATATGAAAATTGTCGAGTTAGTGCCTGGTGGTGGTTGGTACGCGAAAATTCTTGCCCCCGTAGTGGCTGACAAAGGCCATTATTATGCTGCGCTTGGTACCGGCAGGTTAAAAAGTAACATGCTTGATAAGAGTGGATTCGAAAAGGCTAAAATTGTTGCTGAAGACGCCAAATTATGGCGTGAAGAAGGGGCTAAGTTTTACTCTCTTAAAGCTGATTCGTTGGGGGTGGAAGACGCTGATATAGTGTTCACGTTCCGCAATTATCACAATTTCGCCAAAGAAGGTCGCATGGTCATGAATAAGATTGCCTATGATGCCTTAAAGCCTGGCGGTATTTATGCCGTGGTGGACCACACCGCTCGTCACATGGAAGAACCCGGTGGTGCCAATCGTCGCCGTGTGGATCCAGTATTAGCGATCCACGAAATCCAAAGTGCTGGTTTTGAATTTGTCGAATACTCAGATTTGCACTCACGGGAAGATGACGAATTGCGTTATGAAGTTGGTGCAAAAAGTGTCACTGGCAATTCAGACCGTTGGACGTTTAAATTCCGCAAACCAATGAAGTAAAAAGTGATGCCCAAGTGACCTCAACTTTTTTGAGAACTTGGGTGTAACCAACAAACATGCAGTTTCAAGGATGAAGGGTATTTATCCAAAATCATTGGAATTGCATGGCGGCGGCAAATAAATGAGGCCCCTCGAGCTTAGTCCGCTAAGTGAGTGGGGCGAATGAGCGCAGCTAACAAACATGCGGTTTCAAGGATGATGGATATAAAGGCGGGTAGGCTTCCCCGCATTTATCAATTAGCGGCCTTTTTTTACAATATAACGATAGGGTTTAGTTGCGATATCACTAGCCAGTAAGTCATGCCCCATAAAGCGGCAAAAACTCGGAATGTCACGGGTTGTAGAGTGATCATCTGCCGTTACCAATAAGGTTTCGTCGATTTGCATATTACGAATTTGCAAACGCACCATCATCACTGGCTCAGGGCAGCGCAGACCAATAGCATTAAGCTGATGATCCCATGAAGCAAACAGTTCTGCTTCTTTTTGCTGTTCGGAAATATCTAGCTTAGATCCCATAATCCACACGATATTGTTTAATGTTGGCTAAATGTTGTGTCATACCCGGTTGTTGCTGCAAAACTCCTTGCAGGTATTCAATCAGATCTGACAAGCAAATAATCGACACCACTTGCGTATTGAAATCTCTTTCAACTTCCTGAATGGCAGACAATTCGCCTTGCCCCTTTTCTTGCCTATCCAGTGCGATCAGCACGCCAGCCAGCTCGGCCTGATTAGCTTGAATTAGCTGCATAGACTCTCGAATGGCGGTACCGGCAGTGATTACATCATCTACCAGCATGATCCGTCCTTGCAGAGGGCTGCCGACCAAATTGCCGCCTTCCCCATGCTTCTTAGCTTCTTTGCGATTAAAACAATAGGGTTTATCTACCCCATGTTTATCCGCTAATGCTACTGCTGTAGTGGTCGCAATCGGGATGCCTTTGTAAGCCGGGCCAAATAGTACGTCATACTCAATATCGGAGCGCAACAGTGCTTGTGCATAAAACTGCCCAAGCCTGGCTAGATCGCCCCCGGTATTGAATAAGCCTGCATTAAAAAAATACGGACTAGTGCGACCAGATTTAAGAGTAAACTGACCAAATTTGAGTACCTGCTTGTGTAAGGCAAACTCAATAAAATCACGCTGATAATCCTGCATAGTTATTTCCTACTGGCGACTTATCTGGGCGGCCTATTTAACCCCAGTTCGGGATAAGCCGTGCCTCTAAGAAGTGCTATTTTAGCGCCTATCTGCGTTGGTTTTCCTAACAATAGCCAGCTATTGCGTACGGAAATCCGCCTTGATATCCACAAAAATTTCAATTCTGAGCCTTCAAAATAAAAGGGATGGCATCTTGTTCCATCTAACCCTTTTATATGGTTAATTTTCGATAGATAAATCGACACACATTATCCCGAGCTGGGGTTAATTAAGCGCCGTTTTTTGCTCATCAAACAATTCACGTATGCCATGCTTGGCTAGCTCAAGCATTTCTGACATTTCTTCCATGCTGAACGGTTCGCCCTCAGCGGTACCCTGAACTTCAATTAACTTGCCTGTGTCGGTCATGACCACATTCATATCTGTTTCAGCATCTGAATCTTCCAAATACTCCAAATCCGTTATTGCGATGCCTTTATATATACCCACTGAAATTGCACCGATCATATGCTTTAAGGGATTGGTTTTAAGAATACCTTTGCTACGCATCCAGCTAAGTGCATCAACCAACGCTACACAAGCACCAGTGATAGATGCAGTGCGCGTTCCACCGTCGGCCTGAATAACATCACAATCCACAATAATGGTGTTCTCGCCGAGCATTTTCAGATCAACTGCTGCACGCAAAGAACGGGCTATCAAACGCTGAATTTCCAAGGTACGGCCACCTTGTTTGCCTCGGGCCGCTTCTCTATCAGAACGAGTATGTGTGGCTCTTGGCAACATACTATACTCGGCGGTGATCCAGCCCTTGCCAGAACCTTTCATAAAGCGCGGAACACCTTCTGTTACGGAGGCATTGCAAAGCACCTTAGTATTGCCAAACTCAATCAATACCGAACCCTCGGCATGACAAGTAAAATTTCTGGTGATGGTAACGGGACGAATTTGCCCGACTGTTCTGCCACTTGGACGCATGCTGTACTCCACAATTATTAGGGGGATGGTTTATGGCGCAGGATTATAGCGCACTGAGTTGGGTACGGGGAATGGAAATGCATATAAATATGAATGTCTGGCTGACATTCATATTTATATTGATGGTGTTACCCGCTACTTAAGGTGTTTTCCCAGAAATTCAACCACTTT
>JBLHNW010000264.1:0-5777 GCA_047622205.1 Paraglaciecola sp. | reverse complement strand
CACTTGGACAGCACACTGTGTCCAGTGACCATCATTAACAGTGATAAAATAGCTGGAATACAAGTACATTGTTATCAAGTCATTGGCGCTGAAGATCCAGCAATGACGCTGTATATTTAGGTCTTACTTTCGTAAACAACAAACCAAAAAGAATTAGTGTTAATTACGGCGGCAAGGAATTTCTAAGTTCGCTGGGGGTACATGCATATTGCCTTTGAAAGGCCTTGCTCAAAGTTCTGGCAGAAGCAAAACCCACCTGCTCGGCCACTTGTTCCAAATTAGCATTTGAGTACTTTATGAGATTGTAGGCCTTCATCATCCGCCAATTTAGAATATAGGACATAGGCGCTAAACCAATCGACGATTGGAAGTGTCTGACTAGGGTCGCGCGTGACATCCCTACTCGCTCCCCCAAGGTAGCGATCGTCCAGTTGAACTCAGGTTCCATATGGATAAGGGTTAAGGCCCTGTGAATTCGTCTATCTTTTAAGGCGGCTAAAAAACCAGTCATTTCCTGGTTTTTAAGCACGTAACGATTCAGTAGTTTCAAAAATAACACTTCTGTTAAGCGGTCAACGATGGTGCCACCTTTACCTGATGTACGCTGCATTTCAGACTCGATGAGTATGACTGTCATCCAAATAGGGTCTTCTGTTGTAAGTTTCGGGAAATGTAATACCTGAGGCAGTGAGTCGAGGATTGGATGGCTAGAGGCCTTATCGAAATTCACCAAACCACACATTAAACTTTGGGTGATTTCACCCTGTTGAAACAAGGGATTACCTAGTTCACAGGCTTCTCCTGCCAGTTGGCTGGGTAGCAACTTTCTGCCTGGTTGATCAGCTATCCAATGGGAACGACCGCTGGGTATCATGACAATTTCCATGTGCTGCACATTGACCGGGGTAACGTTATCAGATCCCACATAACAACTGCCGGACATGGCGATATGAAAACGCGGGATATCGATTTCATCCAGCGACATTCCCCAGGGCGCGGCCAAGTCTGAACGAAAAAATATTGAGCCTCTAAATCGTAAGGTTTCCAACACATCCCCAAATACATCAAACTCCGTTTCATCTTCATTGATTCTGTCAGGCACTTTTTTGCGTCTCCCGAATACCGAGTTATGTAGCCATTTAATTTAAGATTCGTAGGTCAAAAAACAACAGCAGGTGGTGATCAACCACTCTACTTATGATTCAAGGAAACACACGTGATTACAACCATATACAAATTACTTAAAACGTACAGCCTTTTCGCTTTTGCCTTAAGCATTAGTATTTTGACTGCTAGTAATGTGCAAGCAGAAGAATATTTCACAATCAAAAGCGGCGAGCTACAACGCCCAACAGGCTATCGTGAATGGGTATACGTAGGCACCCCACTTACGCCAAATGATATGAATAACGGCAAGGCTGCCTTTGAGGAATTCCATAATGTGTATATTGATCCCAAAAGTTGGGCACACTGGAAGAAGAAAGGTCAATTTCGTGATGGCACCATTTTAATGAAAGAGTTAGTTGCCGTGGGCAGTAAAGCTGCGGTTAGCGGAAAGGGTTACTTTCAGGGTGATTTTTTAGGATTGGAAGCCACAATAAAAAGTAAAAAGCACTTCCCAAATGAGCCTGGAAACTGGGGCTACTATAGTTTTTCAACGCCTGACCACACCAGCCTGAACAAAACAGCTAAGGCCTTTCCAGCGGCTGCATGTAACGCCTGTCATGCTGGGGCGGCAGCAGATGACTTTGTATTCACCCAATATTATCCCGTGCTAAGCGCCGGTAAAGCAAAGGGTAAAGAAGCAACGGGTGGCGTATCTTCTGACCTAACGAATCAGGAGTAAAGCAATGAAGGGTATTCTTAAAGCACTTGTACCTAGTATATTGTTACTAAGCACGTTTGGCGCACATGCCATAGCAAAAGAGTCATTCTCAGCCAATGTTGACAACAAAGGAAATATTAGCCTGCCGAATGACTTTAGAAATGAAATGGTGCATTTGGGCTCATGGTTTGTACCAGAAGGAGGCGCAAGTGGCTTTCATGATGTTTATAGTGAAAAGGCGAGTGTTGAGCATTACCGGAAAACTGGTGCTTTTCCTGACGGGGCGACCATTGTTAAAGAACTGCGCGGTTCACATGCTGGAACTTATACTACAGGTAAGAATGTCAGCTACGCCAGTGATGAGTTGAAACAATGGTTTGTGATGGTCAAAGACGGCAAGAGTCGTTTTGCCAACAACCCTCTATGGGGGGATGGCTGGGGTTGGGCACTTTTTAAACCAGATATAAAAGAACAAGGTCAATTCAAGAATGTTGCAAGTAACTACAAGTCAGACTGCATAGGCTGCCATATACCCGCCAAACAAAATGATTGGATTTACACGGAGGCATATCCGAGCTTGAATACGGCAAAATAGTTAATATCAGCTCGGGATAACGCATGTCGGAGAACTTCAGTATTACTATTAATATCAAATAGTTGGGTAAAGTAGAAAGCTGTACTTTTCTATATTGAAGGCTCAGTATCGAAATTTTGGGGGTTATCAAGGCGGATTTCGGTACGCAATAGCGGGCTATGGTTAGGAAATTCAACGCAGATAGGCGCAAAAATTGCGGTGCTGAGAGGCACAGCTTATTCCGAGCCGAGGTTAGTTACTACAAAACCTGCCAGTAGCTTCTGGGTTGATCACAGATCAAGAAGGGTTGAAATTATAATATCTCCAATAAATTAAAACGTGTCTGGTTCCGATCTAAACCAAGGCACGCTTTTTTCCTTAATTTTTACTGCATCTGAAAACCTCCTCGTTTCAATAAATAAGCACGCTGTCGAGCTTGTTTCACAACAATGTCAATGGTAATATTCGCCGCCCGTTTTTGAGGGTTTAGATTATCCATGGCAATTTTTGCACAGGTTAATCGACTAATAGTAGGTTTTGGTCGCAAAAATCTACACTCGTTTATATATTTATTTTTTGGAGTTATCTCATGTCTGATGGAATTTTCACACTAGACGCAGAAATCCGCACTGACTTAGGGAAAGGTGCGAGCCGCCGCTTACGTCATGCTGACAAAGTGCCTGCCGTTATTTACGGCGCGGATAAAGAAGCCGTTTCTTTAACCTTATCTCATAACAAAGTATTTCAAGCCCAATCGTTTGAAGCCTTTTACTCTCACGTTCTTACCATAAATATTGCTGGTGAAAAAGTGGAAGCTCTGGTTAAAGATATGCAACGTCACGCTTTTAAGCCTCGCGTAATGCACTTGGATTTTCTTCGTGTTGACGCAAATAAAGCGCTTCATACACATATTCCATTGCACTTCATTAATGAAGACAAAGCAGAATCCATCAAAACACATGGTGGACATGCAGAACATCACATGCTTGATGTTGAAGTAAGCTGTTTACCAGCTGATTTGCCAGAGTTTATCGAAGTTGACATTACGGATGTAGAACTAGGTCAAACCTTACATTTAACTGATTTGGTTTTGCCTAAAGGCGTAACTTTGATTGAGCTAAATAAAGGCGAAGATCATGACCAAGCGGTTGTTACAGTTAAGTTAGCGAAAGGCCCAAGTGGCGGCGCTGATGAAGATGGTGATAATACTGCTGAAGGTGAAGAAGAAGCAACTGCGGAATAAGCAGTTTGTCTAATATTCAGCTAATTGTGGGCCTGGGTAATCCAGGCCCCGAATATCAACATACACGTCACAATGCTGGAGCGATGTTTGTTCAAACACTCGCCAATTTGCATAATTGCCCTCTCAAGCTCGATAATAAATTTTTTGGTTATACTGGCCGTACAACTATAGCCGGTCAAGATGTTCGCCTGCTTATCCCCACTACGTTTATGAATAGAAGTGGTAAAGCTGTATCAGCCTTGGCGAATTATTATAATATTGGTATACCCAGCCTTCTGGTCGCTTTTGATGAACTCGATTTGCCCGCCGGTATTGCTAAGTTCAAAATAGGCGGTAGCTCAAGTCAAAATGGTATCCGAGATATTGTCAGCTGCATGGCCAACCAGAAAGACTTCCTGCGTTTACGCATCGGCATAAGTCATCCTGGTGATAAAAATAGGGTAACCGGTCATGTACTGGGTAAAGCATCCACTGATGAACAAATACAGATAGATGCGGCAATAGATGAAGCCGTGCGATGTACCGAGATTTTGATAAAAGATGATCTTAAAAAAGCGATGAATCGCCTCCATTCTTTTAAAGCAGAATAATTACCAACACACATAATATCGGCCTACAACAGGTCAGAATTGAAAATATGAGGATCACGAAATGGGTTTTAAATGCGGTATAGTGGGTTTACCTAATGTGGGTAAATCAACACTTTTCAACGCCCTAACCAAGGCTGGCATAGAAGCTGCTAATTTTCCTTTTTGTACCATCGAACCGAATACAGGTGTCGTGCCAGTTCCCGATCTTCGATTAGATAAGTTGGCCGCAATTGTTAACCCTAAACGCACTATTCCAACAACCATGGAGTTTGTGGATATCGCCGGTTTAGTGGCCGGTGCGTCAAAGGGTGAAGGCTTGGGAAATAAATTTCTGGCGAATATCCGTGAAACAGATGCCATTGGTCATGTTGTACGTTGTTTTGACAACGACAACATTGTGCATGTTGCTGGCAAGATCAGTCCACAAGACGACATTGATATCATCAATACTGAATTAGCTCTGGCTGATTTGGAAACCGCTGAAAAAGCCCTATTACGGGTCGCTAAAAAAGCCAAAGGCGGAGATTCAGACGCTAAAGCTGAGCTAAAAGTACTGGAAAAAATTAAACCTCATTTAGATGAAGGCGAATTATTGCGCTCAGTTGAACTTGATAAAGAAGAGATGGACGCAATCAGCTATATGAACTTCTTAACATTAAAGCCAACGATGTACATAGCCAACGTAAACGATGATGGCTTTGAGAATAATCACTATCTCGATAAAGTACGTGAAATCGCTGCTGCAGAAAATGCGGTAGTAGTCGCTGTCTGCGCTGAAATTGAATCTGAAATAGGTGAGCTTGAAGAAGATGAAAAAGCTGAATTTATGGCAGAAATGGGATTGGAAGAGCCCGGTTTAAACCGAGTGATACGATGTGGTTACGAACTACTCGCCCTGCAAACCTATTTTACAGCAGGTGTACAAGAAGTGCGTGCATGGACTTTCCCTGAAGGTTCAACGGCACCGCAAACAGCAGGTATTATCCATACTGACTTTGAGAAAGGTTTTATCCGCGCCGAAATTATTGGTTACGATAACTTTGTCGAATTCAACGGTGAGCAAGGTGCCAAAGACGCAGGAAAATGGCGTTTGGAAGGCAAAGAGTACATTGTTAAAGATGGTGATGTTATCCACTTCCGTTTTAACGTGTAAACCGTTTAAGTAATTTCCCCAAGCCTGCTATTTATGCAGGCTTTTTTGTGTCTGATTTTTACCCATATTCACCTTCTCGCCAGGTAAAATTGCACTGGTGCATAAATGTACGTACTTGGTGCAAATAAACCGACTTCTAATTTCACTCCGCAACCCATAAATTCACTATTGGACATTAAACATAACGATAGAGAATACGTGAGAACTAACATCCCCCTATTACCCGGTGAAACAGCTATACAGAATGCACCGGTGCATACATTACAGCCGAATACCTCTTGTATTCCTCAGCATTACTTGCAGTTTGCTCATACTCTGGAGTCCCTTGAAAATATCCTTTTGGACATTAATTATTGTGACAAGTATCCGGTATTCGCCTGCACTGATCCCGG
>JBLHNW010000263.1:0-5783 GCA_047622205.1 Paraglaciecola sp. | reverse complement strand
TAATATCGGTTATGGTGAAACCTGCGTTGTACAACTCATGGGTAAGTGCACCTTCGCCAATCACAAAGGCTTTATTGCCGGTTTGGTGTTTAAGAAAGTCGGCAGTGGCCATAGCTGAAGTGTAAAAGCAGCTTTCTGGCACATTAATGCCTGCCGCGCCGAGACGGTTTTGTAAGTCTTTACCGGTTTGCACCGGATAATTGGTGAGGATGACCAGCGGGTTGCCTTGTTCAAGCACACGGTGAATAAACTTGTCACTTCCGGGAATGAGCTTGTTGTCGTGCAGTAATACACCATCAATGTCGCAAATAATATTTTTCATTCAATGATTTCTTCCTTCAAATACAACCTCTGTATATCTAATGCTCATTCAGGTCAGAAAACAATGATTAAATCCAAAAAAGGGCTGTTTAGAGTTTGATTTAACACCTTGTAGGCTTTTTGTTGCCGATAGATTACCGCTTAGCGTTTATTCGGTCATCGTGTTAACCGAGTCCACGGGTTGTTTAACGCTATGGCCTGCGGCCACGAACGTTGTGGCGACATGGTCAAAGCTGTTCCTTACATCATAATGATATTTCCCATATCCATATGGGTCAGATGCCAATGAACAATCTGTACCGCGGAAGCTAGCCTGACCCTGTCAGGCTCACCCATCTTTTATAAAGAGTCTTCAACGTCCTCAAGTTCAGATTTGAATTTGTACATTTTTAGTTAAGCAGGCAAACTCATTTATGCCCGTGCGACGAGAAGTCGTATGAAGCGTTGTTCACCACGATAAGAGTGAACCATCTGTATCACCAGATGACCCTATGGATCTGAATAAATTAGATAATTAGACTCCCCACACTTAACCCTGTGGTGTACCTTACATTTGTATCATCACATGTTGGAGTCCATTATGAAAAATACTATTGTTGGTGTCGATTTAGCGAAGGAAGTAATTCAAGTTTGTAAAACTATAAACCGTACAGTGCGTTCTAATGAAGACATGACACCTGATGAATTTATCTTATTCCTTGCTAACTCAAAGCCTATGACGGTGGTATTTGAAGCTTGCGGAACATCAAGTTATTGGAAACAGCAAGCCTTACTTTACGGGCACGATGCCAAGCTTATTTCTGCCAAACTCGTCGCCTCAGTGAGGCAATCCCAAAAAACGGACAAGAATGATGCTTTAGCGATTGTTCAAACTGCTTTGCTGCCCGATGTTAATTTCATTTCAGGGAAATCAATCGAGCAGCAACAACTTCAGTCAACGATGCGTTTAAGAGAGCTTTGCAGTAAGCAAAAAACAGCGCTCAGCAACCAACTTATTGCATTATTAGCCGAGTTTAATATCAACTCAAGCAATCGTAACGGTGGTTTACGGGGCGCGATAGAATCGACCCTTGAAGATGCTAGCAATGGTTTCTCACATGAATTTAGAAAAGCACTAGATGAGGCCTGGAAACTGTATTTAACGGTCGCAGAAACACTTGTAACCTATGATGAATGCCTAGAAGCATCAATTGAAACCCATCCTGAATGCAAAAAGTTACTGAAACTAGAAGGTGTTAGGTCAGTAAATGCTATCAATTTGTATATTGCTTTGGGCTGTGCAGAATTAGGTTGTTTTACTAGAGGAAAAGATGCTTCCGCTTATATAGGGTTAACCCCTCTGCAACATTCTAGTGGAGGTAAAATCAAATTAGGCTCGATAGGTAAACATGTTAAAAACACTGTGATACGAAGTCAGCTAATCACTGGCGCGGCAGCGAGTGTTAGGCACGTTATTAAACGGGAAGCTAAAACTTGTAAAGAAAAATGGATACAAGACTTAGTCGATAGGCGTGGCATAAAGTGCGCCGCGGTGGCCTTGGCAAATAAAACCGTAAGAACCGCTTTTGCAATGTTAACTCAAGGTACTGAATACAAGGCCAATATGATATTGACCTCTTAATGCGTTCAAACAATAAAATGCTTAATCGAAGATGAAAATCAACCAGTAAAAACAGTGACTCGCAAAGAGCATTAAGCTCGTAAAGTAGATTTGTTTACTGGTCCGCGTAAATATCATAGAGCCTGGGTTCGCTACCCTATTAGAGCTCGTACATAAGCACGCATTAATTCATCGATAACACATTTTGTTGTTGACAGTGGGGAGTCTACATAAGCGAGCCGGACAATGTAACGAAGTCCAGCAGATGCTGGGGGGAGCAGAGTTGTGAGTGATGTGATAGGTAAATCGGCACTCGCGTAGAATGCTGATGCCCGTGAGGTTAAGGAGCTAAGCTCCAAGTTCTCTCAACCGCATTCATAAGGTTGAATGGTGCTTGTAATTCATCAATAACTTGTAACTTTGATTTCACTTTAATGGGAAGTGCATCATATTCTTTTTCTATGTATAAACTCATGTCTGCAACCAATAGTGGACGTACTCGATTAATTTCTTTTAGCAGTTGAGTATCATTAGAAAGTTCTATGTGAGTTTCTATCGAGACTAGGGTTCTAAGTACTTCGCTGTACTCATAAAGTGCACATTTGTGTAACGCTTTATGACTTATCACTGCCAGCGCTATCGCTGCTTCTTGAGGAATTTCCTTTAGTTTAGTTATTGCGCTTTCTGATAAAATAGTGTTATTTCCTAATTCATCACATTTATTCATTTTATCTGCAAAAAGGGTATATCGTTCTTGGAGTAAAGTATAACCAAAATCTAATATTTCAGACTTTGAATCTGCCATGGCACTGCAAGAAAATAAAAAACAAAAAACAATAGGTGCTATTTTCATTTCTAATTTACCTTACAACCATTATAAATTGCAGCCCAAAACATCTTTTCTTTGGGGCTACTAGAGCTTCTTAAATATTGTAAAAACGCAATTTTACCAATTTGATTGTTGGCATGTGCATCTAGAGCAGAAAAACTTTTAAAAAAATACTCCCAATTTGTTTGAAATATAGACCATGCAACTTGATTGGAGTCTGCTGCAATTGTTTGAAAAGTGGCGGTTTGCTCAATAATATTTTTTGAAGCCGAAGTCCTTATCGCACCTCCTGCAAATATGAGCCCTAGATGGCCAATAAGCGATGCAATCCAGCCTATGTTTTTTGCATCTACGATGTTTTTAATGTCTAGGATTGCTTTATGACTAGCATCATCAAACTGTATGTCAATGATTACTGGACAGGTTTTATTACTCATAGAGAATCATCCTTAATTTATATGTAATTACTTAACGTAACATGCCTCTGCATCTGGGGCAATTTTGGCCTATTCTTATAGTACAAATCAAGACTAGAAGTGAGATTTGCTATGAAAATGCCTGAAGCGAGCTTTTTGAGTGGAAACGTCAATTTGGTTCTGAAGCAGAGTGCTTAAATCACATTAAGCAAATGAGATGGCCTACTGGTTTTATTTGACCTAGGTGCAGTTGCGAGCATGGATATGAGCTTACAACTCGTGATGCATATGAATGCAGCCAATGTCATAAACAAACATCGGCCACGGCAGGTACATTATTCCACGGTCGCCGTATTTCGTTAACTAAGTGGTTTTGTGAAACATGGCTACATATGGACGCTCCCGGAGAGTCAAAACAAGAGTATGCTCACCGAAGGCCTTTGGCCTTAGTTTTTATTTCAACAGATCACTCTTGTCATTGTTGCTCGCGTGTAGTGCGTAAGCCTTTCTGTGTGGCATCGATAACTCAAGAGGTGAGAACTTTGAACATCGACGAGAGTGGGTGGATTCACGTATTCTTGAGCTGGTGACCATCTTTGCCATTGATATTTGTGCTTATGCATTTTTGTTAATAAGCAGGGAGCAATCATTTGCATGTGGTGATAAAAGTTGATGCAGACAAGGCTAAACACTGGTCAGATAAAGACGTGCTTATGCTGTGGCACAAAGGCTTTAAAGGCACATTACGAACTCATAAGTATATTAAAGGGGAAGACCTTAACCCGTTTGAACAGCAAACAATCGATGAATGCATTACAGAGTACCGACAACGCTTGATTGATATCAGCTGGTTTATGCGCTCGTTCAGTGAGCCAATTGCCAGAATGGCCAATAAAGCATAGACAGATTTTATTCGCCGCCATCCATGGCGCTCACCCTTCGGGCCAACTAAAGCTGTTCAAATTCATTCTCGATGAATTTGTGGGAAGGGCGGTTTACCTTTTCTTTTATAAATAGCCAAGCCTTATTAGATGAAGCCGCAGTATTAGCCTGCATTGCCTATGTCGACCTCTATTCACCAACAGAAAGGCCCATCCGCGCCAAATGGCTGACATCCCAGAAACCTCAAATTACACCGGTATTCAACGCCGAATAAATTCAGCGATAAAAGGTGAACAACCAAAGGTGTTGCTGCTTTTTGTCAGAAATGAGCGTAAGGAAATACCAAACGGGCCCATGTTTAGTGTAAAAGACTACATAGTGCTTGTTGAAGATACCGAGCGAATTATTCGAGAGGATAAACGGGGTGCTATTAATTCAAATAGCCAGACATAAAAATGGGTGCATAATTTCTACGTAGCTTCTGCTCACTCCGCCAGATTAACTTTTATTATCCCTTTGCCCGTCAGTTTGTTCACAGCGGTAAATATTCAGGCGTAAAAAATGGTTATATTTATTGGCTGGACGAATACATAATTAAAATTTACAGCAATAATAGAGCTGTTCATTCTACCTTTCTTGATTTGCTTCATAGTATTCTTGACACTCTGCTTCTCTGCCCCTGACTACCCGTTTGCCTAGCAGAAAACCATGGGTTTCAGTGACCACAGTATACTGCCCGTCCTGATGGTTATCGTCAGAAAAATAGATGATCACCCAGTCAAAAACATGATCCAATTGGTGGGCACGTTCGCTGTTCGAAAACAGTGCGGTAAAATGCCAGTGCTCATGAGTTATGTGCAATATGGGCAGCCAAGCCTTATTTTCAGGGTTGAAACGTTTGGGGGTCACCAAGGGCAATTTGCCGGCGGCAGCTTTGCTGCGGTATTCGCCATCCACTTTTAACAATAAGCGGATAGGGACAAGGTTTGACTGTTGCCCCGGTCTTAATGGTTGCCGGCGTTCGTTAAGATGCTTTAACAGCCAGGCTTCTATGGCTTCTTTACGTTTAACACCCAGACCTTTAACCTGCTCAAGCTGACCATGGCGAGTGGCATTTTCCAGTGATTCGAGCGTATCAAGATGCAGACTGTCATGAATGCGCTGTGCCAGCGTCCGGCCGACGGTTGGTATCAATTGGAATAATTCGATCGGATCTGATTCTCCCAGCAGCGTTTCCAAACGGCTCATACGACTGGTCGCGACGTATTCATAAATAGACTGTGCAATCCCCGTACCAATTGTAGGCAGGTCAGTCAGTCCTTTCATGCCTTTAGCCTGCACCAGATCATCTAGGTCTTCAGTCAGATTATCCAGGGTATTCGCCGCCTTAAAATAGGCCTGATAGCGGAAAGGATTAGCGCGCTGTATTTTTAGTAAAATACCAATTTCGCGAAGTTTTTCAGCTACTTCATGATTAAAAGCGCTCATCAAATCCTCATCCCAGATAATTGTCCTCGAATAATAAAAGAATAAGCGCTATTTTTGATTGCAACAAGTTTAGCCAGCCCCTTTTTAATGAATTATTTGATTGGTTTGATAAAATATGGTCACCCAGTGCGCCGAGATAAATCGGTAGAAGATTGGAGGTGAAAGTCCTCTGCTTGGTAATGCCTAGCAGGCAGCCAAGACCCCGAGTCATGGGCTTTGCATCGTAAGGTGTTGAGTTAAGCGTTGA
>JBLHNW010000262.1:0-5784 GCA_047622205.1 Paraglaciecola sp. | reverse complement strand
AGATTACTATCGGCCTCAAAACCCGCCAGATTTAGTCCAAAACCGGCCACTAAGAAACCTATAAGAGCAGGTAAGCCAAACATCTTTGTGACTAAACCGCAGACAAACGCAAACAATATCCAGACAAATTCCATATTACGACTCAAACAACAGGTATTGATAACAGCAAGAAGGTTTTAATTTTTTAATTTTTTAATCCAACACAATGAACAGACCTCAGGTGCTTTAAAACAAAAAGGCAGTTTGTTAAAAGGAATGTAGAGAAGCTCTAGTGTTTTTCAATTAAGTATAAAGACAAAGAGTTAAGCTCTTCAAGTAGTTTGTTTTCCTTAATTTTAAGTTCACCGAGCTCAAAGGTAATTTCGGTTTCTCGTTTTCTTACCTGTTCATAACTCATTTTTTGAGATGTTTGCGGAGCTGTTTCTGTTTGATTTTGTGAGCTTTTGAAACGTTCGCTTCTATCCAATAATTTAAGTTTTTCTGAAAAGCGCGACAGTGAAACGAGGTTTACAGAAAAACCCAACTTGAGACATTGTTCATGTATTTTCTGGTTTTCTTTGTAGTCATTTTCTCGGATAAGAGTTTTAATAAGTTTAACTTTTTCCGAACGTACTTTTTCGTTAAACATGAGATCTCTGGGTGTTTAAGTAAAGTCAAAATGGACCGATTAATTAACAATACGGCAATAGTAAAGCCAAAACTCATCAACGCAAAGCTTTAAGTCGAGTTCAAGAGGCATAACGGGGCTTTTACAAAACAGCAATAGCCACAAAACGAAGATGAGTATTATCTGTCTGCTTTAGCTTAACGTAGCGGCAGTAAACAGATAAACATTAATAGGACAGTCGATCTGAAACGTTGGGATAAAGGATTACTATCAAGCGGTGGGCAACATTACACATCCACTGTAAAATTTATTTAAACTTAATGTTGTTCATGTATCCATATCACTCCAGAATCACGGATTAAAAGCGATAGGGGTATTTCAATCCAAGTTTTTTTGAAAGAATGTCGTATACCTAAAGAAGAGGTACAAATTAGAAGGAAGTACCCCAGGTGCCACGTCCCGCTGAAACGCGTATTTTGAAGTAGTATGGGTATAAATGTTTTGTTATATGTGATCAAAAAAACCGTAATTACAGAGTAATAATTCAATTTATTTTACGGCACTACCAGATCATCATAATAAAACGTCCACTCAGTAGGATCGTTATCAGCATCCCCTATTGTACCTATATCAAAAAACAGGGTTATTTGTGTCACATCAATACCACTGTCACTCCCAAAATCAAATGGTAATTCTTGCCATCCATTCCCTCCATGATAGATCGTGCGCTCAACATTCATGCCTTCCAGCTTAAACAGTACTGATACTTCTCGCTCAGACCAGACTTTTAACCTGAACACTGTTCCTTGTGGCACGATAACAGGGTTATCAAGATTAAACACCGAGCCGCCCCAGACTTGCCCAGTAAACTTTTGCATTTGCACCACCTGAGCACTGGTATTGATACTTGTTACATAGGGATTTGCGACAATGCTTGAGACACCTCCATCAAAATTAATGAAGCTATAGCTCGGAGCTGCATTCTCGAAGTCAATTGTCACGCCATCAGGATAATCATCAGGGGGTACAGTACCTTCTTTAATATTTACATTGTCTACTCTATAGACTGCTCCTTCACCCAGACCCCAAGCAGGATATAACATGATCGCATCTATGCCGTTTAAGTTAAGCCCTAGATTACGCAGGGTTTTTAAGGGAATTTCGTAGTGTTTCCAAGCAAAACTGGGCGTATCGATTTGCATGTCAATCAGACTTTTTTGTCCTGCCTGTTCTACCTTCAAGAACCACAAGGCATCTGGGTTGTTCGGTGCATTAACCAGCTTCATGTCAAATGACAATACTCCCGTATTTAACATAGGAGAACCGTCGTAAGGCAGTATGATATCTGCTTCGTAAATATTAAACCCTGCAACGGCTGGTATATCATTGATCGCAAATTCTAAAACTTCTGCATGTTCTTCATCATCCATCACTATACTAGGAGAGATCCCGTCACAACACACCCATGCCGGCCAGAATGGATTCATTTCGTTTTCAAAAAGAATCAAGTCGGTAGCAATGCCTGTTGAATCTGCGAAAGGTACTGGAGCTGCGCCATCAATCAAAGTTCCTCCTTCTTCTACGAGGTCTATGTAACCTGGGAATACAGTTGCACAACCTTGACCATTGACTGGTGAAACCGAACATTCATACACCCTGACATATTCTATTTCAAATATGTTGGACGCATTAAAAGCAGAAGAGTCCACGCCTCCTAAGTTGACATTTTCTGGCCAATTCCCACCTACGGCAAAATTCATGATTAGATGGAACCTGTTATCAAAAGGCGCATTGCCCCATAGAGTTTCTCCAAAGGCTTCGGTATACCAGCCTCGATGGATTAGGCCATGGGGGTTACCTTCCTCATTAATAACGGGAGTTGACTTTAACTGTGTTACATACAACACGTCGTCTACGTACCAGCGTATTTCGCCTTCTTCCCATTCCATTGCATAGACATGGAATTCGTCAGCTGGATTGATGTTCTCTGGCATGATGTAGCTCTGTCCAGAGCTGTCGTTGTTAGGCCAGGCTTCTCCGTAGTGCAGGGTGCCGTGAACAGTGGTCTCTACATCGCCGCTGCCATCATTTAGAGGAACGCCTAAATTAACTGACTCAAAAATATCCATTTCACCAGAATGTGGCCATCCGCCGTATATATAGTCAGTAGGTAACATCCAAATAGCTGGCCAGGAGCCCTGGCCACGCGGAGCTTTGGCACGTATTTCAAATCGGCCATAGCTCCAGTCTCCGTTGTTTTTACTTATCAGGCGTGCAGAGCTGTAGGGCAGAACTTGCCCTGATTCTGGTAGCGCGACGATATTCAACTTACCGTCTTGCACAAAAGAATTTTCAGAATTGCTGGTATAACATTGTTTTTCTTGATTGCCACCGCCGTCACAGTTCACTTCGTGTGTCCATTTACTTAGATCTATTTCTGAGCCGTCAAATTCATCGTTCCAGATTAGTTCCCAGTCTGTTTGGTTTTCTTGCTGTAAGCCTAAATCGAAAGATAAACGAGTGCGCTCGAATTGAAAATCCACACGTATTCGATGAGTTCTGCCTGCGGCCAATTGGTCTATCGACAAATTCAGATATGGCACACCCTCATCACTCACACCATTACTGTTGAGAACCGGCAGGTTCGCATTTTCAACGAGCAAGCGTAAGGGGCCTTTTATGGCAGATGAAGTGGTGTTTTTAATAAAGACGTTGACATAAAACAAGTCATTTGTTCGATCAAGTCTGGTTCGCGATTGGGTGACTTCCACCCCGTTTTCAATATCTTGCCAAGCGGCATCACCCACAGCACTAAACAGTATGGAAACGATAAACAAAGAAGAAATTAAAAGTGCATGGATGTTCATAAGGTAAACTCCTTTTTATACTCAATATAGGTAAAAAACACAGCAACTGCCTTAAACTACTATTAGCAGAACTTTCTGTTAACAGTTAATTGGATAATTGGCTAATGAGTCTTCATGAATCCTCGGTTTCAAAATGCTTTCCAAAAAATACATGTTTATTTCGTAACGCCATTAAAACTCACTAAATGTGTTCTTACTGCATTCAATTAAGGTTTTTTTCATCGTCACTAATTCAACTTTTGATTCTTTGGCATAATAATACGTTTATAGTCGCAAAATAGGATAATGTGATCACGGCTGGTGCCGCTTTTTATGTATATAGCCATACCACCTCAAAATGATGGATTCAGATCTGCTGGGGCCAGTGAGAGTTATTTATTAAACCTCACCAACCATACATGAGACACGTTAAGCGCGCAGCATAAATCATCGCTTATTTATCGCTTCCTTTTCAATAAGAAATCGTTGCAGTACTATAGGGTTTTCATGTATTCAATCAATTGAAAACGTTGCACATCGGTAAAATCTACCCATTGGCCGTCAGCATCTAAGGTTTTTGTAAACGTATTTCCAGCATGGCCCTCATTGCTGTTTCCAGATATTGGTTTTCCTTGTTCATCTACTGTTTCAAATTTAAAGTGGTTTCCTTCTTGGCTTGATTCAAATCCTACATGTTTAGGATCAAACACATTACTGCCAACGTAGAAAGAGGCTTCCCGCTCTGATTCCGGTAATAAGGTTTGATACAAGTTAGCCATCGAACCATTATGCATATAAGGAGCGGTCGCCCATATACCATTTAGTGGCCTTCCTTTGTAGGCAATAAAGTTTGGGGCATCCTTTGAATCGTCTCTAAAGCCTGCGATAGCTAACATCGATTCTGGCTTATCAAGAAGGCCCAATTCAGCAAACTTTCTGCCGATAATACGTTTACCTGCAGCAGATAAAACTAAAGCACGAGGTACTGTTGGTATTTGTTGATATTTTTCTGCAGTCTGTTCTTGCAGTGCAGCTAAAGCGGGTCCCGCTAAGCCTTTACTTTTCCCAACCTGTGTTGCTTTTCCGACAACATCTTCGACAATATATTTACGCATTTGCCCAGGATCAACATCATATTCTGGATTGACAAAATTCATCGCCATCATTGGGTCAGTCCCAATTTCGTTTAGTGGTGTCATGGTAATTTCAATAAACTGTTTGTTGTACTTGTTAGGGGAGGTCATAGGAAATTGACCTTGCTCATCACGAACTCCGTGACAACTAAGACAATTTTCCTTGAACAAGGTCTGGCCTTTTTCTGCTTTAGCATGGTCAATCGGAGGTAATGTGGCACCTTGTTGTGTCCATTTAGGCGAGTCTAACTGGCTCATTAACTGTTCTAAACGATCCAAATTTCGCAAATTTGCAGATGAATAGAATCGATCTTTTTCGTTATCGGTTGTTAGTATTGTGCGTGCAAACACCCCCGTTACTTCTCCGATATTCCGACCAATATGATTATTAACCGAGCCATTCCATTGCACCCAATCAAGCTGTGACGTATTCCATAAAAATGGATAACTAACCGGTGCGCTAGCTGGGGTGCCGTTGCTGGGTATTTCTAAAAGTGTGGTAGTAACGCGATTTAAAATTGCTCCAAAAGCATCAAGTCGTCCATACCCATAAGGAGCGACTAAACCAGCGTAATTAACGTTAATATAGTTGTTTATCCACCCCGTAAAATGGTCCAGTCGTTTTTTTAATACATTCTTTTCAATCTCATTGTAACTACCTTCACTCAGTATGTTTTTTGCAAAACGAGTGAGTTTTTCATCATCGGAAGAGGTCGCTTGCAATGCGCGAGACATGTTCTGTAGTAAGGTTTGCATATCAGACATGGGCGGGCCGCCATCTATGCGAAATATTTTATCATCGTGTCGTATTTCCGAGGTATGGCAAGCAGCGCATGTTAAGCCTAACCATTTGCTATTTCCCTGGTTATTGTCGTCGACATTGGGTGATAAACGAGCCTTTATTAGACCAGAATTTAATATCGGATCGCTTAAATTATCGATGACAAAACCAATAGGTAATCCGTCAGGATTAACTCCAGATATTTTGTCTTGTGGGATATACCCAAATGAACGCATATTTTCATTATCTCTAAAGAGGTTTTTATTATCGTGCTGTTCAAGCACCAAAAACCAAGCATAAGGTAATAATTGTGAACCTTGGGAAGTATTGTAAAAGTCTAATGCTTGGTCTCTCGTCCAACCTTGGTCAAAAAAAATGGTGTGTGTAACAGAACTTTCTTCTGTAATGGCGTCTTCA
>JBLHNW010000261.1:0-5856 GCA_047622205.1 Paraglaciecola sp. | reverse complement strand
GGTTTTAAACGCCAGGTTTCGACGCTTATAATTAGCACAAGCCTGACAAAAAGAGTAGGCAAGGATTTAATAAATTCTATTGATACTATTGTCGCTTTGCTTGAGTTGGATTGTCGAGGGTAGAAGGCGGTGTGCGAAGCACACGCTTTGACGTTGGAGCCGTTGAGATTAACAGCACTAGTGAGATTAACAGGACATCCACGATAGCGATTTGAAGAGAAGTGCTGTTTTACCTGCCGTTGCTATGGATGTCTTGTTAATTTTACTTCTGCGTTGTCCAGTTGAAATCACAAAAGGTAGACGACATTTTTTCAAGGGGACGCCTTGAATTGAAGCACTCCAGACGTTCTGAATCGTTCATCTTGAGGTGGCATGGGTATATATCCCGTTCATCGTGTTCCAAGTATTGCTTTTCCCATAATAGTTAGTTAGGCTAACAATCTATTCATTAAAGGTTGCTTACGTTATGACTACTATCATCGCTAAAACCCATCAATTGCTCCTCAGTCGTTTTGGCAAGATTAATCGGCTGATGGTCAAAGTGATTGAGAGTAGGCTGGCGCCGATTGGCATCACCTATCAGGAAATGCGTATTGCGGGTTTGTTGATGGGGGAGAACAGCATGACGCAAAAAGTTCTGGCGGAAAAGCTCTCGGTAAGACCTGCAACGCTGTCCGTGGCCATTTCAAAACTCGAAGCTCAAGGATTGGTGAAACGTGTACCGAGTAAAACAGACAAAAGAGTGAATTTTCTTTACATCATTCCTAATGAAAATATTACCAAAGTTGACAAACTTTTAGCGATGCTTGAGGCAGACATTACTCAAGGTATTGCAAAGAAAGACCTGCAGGTTACCTCCCAGGTACTCGCAAAAATCATCGATAATTTACACGCTCAAGAAAGGACGTAGTTATGACTTTACTCATTATTGGAACGATCATTTTTTTTGGAATACACATGGTGCCATCGGCGCCCTTCAAGCCTGGTTTAGTGGCAAGTTTAGGAGCGAAAAAATACAAAATGATATTCAGTATTTTTTCCCTGCTTGGATTAGGGCTTATTATTTATGGTTTTAGTCTATCGAGCTTTGTTCCTCTATGGGACCCATTGCCTTGGGGCCGATCGGTAGCGTTCGCCACCATGCCATTGGCAGTTATTATGATGTGTGCAGCGGATATGCCGAATAACATTAAACGGTTTGTGCGACATCCCATGTTAATTGGTTTGATATTGTGGAGCGGTCCCCATTTGGCTGCGAATGGGGATCTTGCGAGTACCATTTTGTTTCTGAGCTTCGGATTGTTTGCCTTGCTCGATTTTTTTCTGGTTTCAGTGGGCGGGCGATATAAGGCTAAAAAACCAGTGAGTTTTCTATGGGACATTGCCGTTGTGGTTGTTGGCTTGATACTTTACAGCGTTCTCTTCCATTTCCACAGTAGTTTTACTGGAATGCCTCTGTAGGGACATTTATCCGGATGGTAAATCCACGTCGTCTAGTTAATTTTGTGGTGGATGTATTGCTAATTTAGGTTTTAGCAAACGCTTGGAGTTGGTGTGCGAAGCACATGTTTTGGCCTTTCTTGCGGACTTCTTTTGATTGTAGAAAAGAAGTCAGCCACAGCTTAGCGCATACTCTTAAATCCCAATCTGACTATAAGCCTTCGTTCCCCATAGCGGCACGGTGGATAAACTATGTTTAAAACTGCCGGAAGTCTCTTTTGTGGAATAGGATATGTACATTAGAGTTTGTGATTCAGGATCGTAAACCCGGCGAATTTTCATGCTTTTAAAAAAGACACTTTTGGATTTTTTAAACACCACTTCTCCCGACTTGGATTTATCAATCGCCGCAATCATTTCAGCGGTGATTTCGCCAGTTTGGCGACAGGCAATAGAACTATCCGAGGGATCGGAAAAACTTAAATCCGCTTCGATGCTCGATACATGACAGGTTACCCCGGTAACAATAGGGTCAACCAATGTGTTAAGTTTGATATCTTTGGTGGTAAATGCACCAAGAGATATATCGCCTACTTCATTTTTATCACAGGCGCTTAGCAGTATAGTAAAACTGATAATTAAGCCAATTTTTTTCATGTTTTCAGTACTCCATTTTAAATTTCTGTAGGCATTTTAAGGTAACTGTGGTTTATCAATAAAAATACTTATACCTAAAATCATTGGAATTGCATGGCGGCGGCGAATGAGTGTAGCCAACAAACATGCAATTTCAAGGATGACGGGTATATTATGCCTTGCGTCTTCGCCAAACTAATAACCCGCCCAAGGCAATTAAAAAAGGCATAAGAAAAAGAACCACCAGCAGCTGACGCCGTTGCTTACTGGTTAAATCTAATCGTTCAACCTCAATGTCTTTTTGCTCCAGAAAAACTTTATAGTCCAGTTCAGCCAGCCAATTGACGACGTTTAGTCCCATTTGGGCATTACTATATTGATCAACATACACATTGCTTAGAAAGTCAGCATCTGTGAACACTATGATCCGCGTGTCTGAGCTTTCTTCGGCTTCTTTTGGTTCAAAAAGTACATATGAAATAACTACCGGGCCTGGAGTGTCTTCACCAGGATTAAATAATACATCTAGATTTCTATTGGTTTCGGCCCAACTCTGCTCCGCTGATGCAGTCGATACAATGGGGGCATATTTGATCGATGGGCGGCGCTCCTCTAGCAGTTGAATAGAGCGAGGTCGGATGTAAAATGTATAATCAAGGCCATCGGTAATCGCTTTGTGTTTGCCGTAGTTTTTAGTTGCAGGGCTACCTGCATCACCGCCAACATGGTTACTTAAATCAACGACGATATCTGACTGAACATTAAGGCCCCATTGATTCAAAATGCTATTTAATGAAGGATTTTGATGCTGTTGTATTTCCGTTAAGGGGGTTTCAGGCGAACTGACTACTGTGTGTTCAATTAAAAATAAGGCGTCGCCACCGGTTTTTAAAAATTCACTTATGGTGATAGTTTCTTCGACCGTTAGTTTGGTTTTTGGACCTGCAATGATAAGCAAATCACAACTTTCGGGGATCTGTTTGCTGATACCCAGCATCAATTCTTTGCTGGTGATGTTATTGCTGGCCAATAATTGACTAAACTTGCTCAATCCTTCGTTTTCGTCATTACTGATGGATAATTCCTGATGGCCGATTAGAAAGCAGACTTGTTTTTGAGCTCTCGTCACACTGGCGATAGCATTGGCTATCTTTTCTTCGGATAAGGATGATTTACTGAAGTCCACATCTTTGCGGTTACTGCCCGATTGAACAATGACCTTTCTCTCATCGCCATTGACCACATTGCCAAATTTTGCCGCGTAGGCAATTTGTTCTACCGGGTCGATAATTTCGGTGCTGATCAAGCCTTTAGATACGCGTTCATATTCACTAAATGTGTCCTGCAGGTATTTTGGCGGTGAGCCCACAAAAAAAGCAGTTAAGCTTACCGCTTGCTGTAAATTTTCAACAAACGCCAGCGTGTTGGCCGTTAAAGTATGTTGTTTGTTTTTGGTCACATCCCATCGCACAGAACTAGAAAATGCCAGGTAATTACTGCCGAGTAAAAACACCCCACAAAGTCCTGCAACTCCCAATGTGAATAAGGTAAGTTTCCATCGACTTAGATTTGATTTAGACAATAAACGTTGAGTCTTAAAGCTAGCATACAGGTAAGTGAGTAACGAGATGCCGCCAAGACTAAGCAGCACAAGAGTAAGCAAATCCAATTGTTGCTCGATATAAAAATAAGCAGCACCAGCACTCAAACTGATTAAGGCGAAAGGCAGCGATACTGTATGGTAGGAACGATTCATTTAGCGCCACAGCCTGTTTTCTATGCTCAAACGAGCCAAGGTTAGACATACGATGATGCCACTAAAGAAATACATAATGTCTGCGGGCGAAATGATCCCCCTGGCAAAATGATCTAAATGGTTGCGGGTGCTGAGCTGAGCAACAATGTCTTTCATTGATCCACTAAAATATATGCTGAAGTTGTCAGCAGAGTAGAGTAAAAATAATAGAACAAAAGAGACCATCGCTGAAATAATTTGATTGGATGTCCAGGATGATGCCATTAAACCGATGGCGATAAATAACGCCCCTTCTAAAAATATTCCCAGATAACCGGTCAAAATGGTGGCTCGATCCGGCGAGCCAAAATATTCAATTACACCGTAGTAAACCAATGTCAGGGCAAGCAATAGCGAAAAGAAGGATAAAATGCCTAAATATTTACCTAACACTATTGTGGTATTAGATAGTGGAGCGGTCATCAAAAACTCCATTGTGCCGGCTGACCTTTCCTCTGCAAACAGGCGCATAGTGACAATCGGGATCAACAACACAAACATAAATTCCATTACCTGAAATATTTCTACTAAGGACACTTCTTTGTTCTGATCAACAATCATAAAGAAGAAAATATTAAACAGGCTCAATGTGCCAAGTAGAATAATGTAAGCGATTGGCGAGCTAAAATAAGTTGATAATTCTTTTTTGGCGATAGCAATGACTTTACGCATCAGTACTCTCCTGCAGGCTATCAACAGTCACACTCTGCTGAGATACAACAGACTCAGGATGCAGACTGAGAAACACCTCTTCCAGACTTAAGGGCGAAGCATTTGCTGAATCGTCCCGCTGTAATAGTGTATTCAATGTTTCATCAACGATAATTTTGCCAGCTCTAATGATTAGTACTCGCTCAGCAATGTTTTCGATTTCAGATAGAGTATGTGTGCTCACCAACACCGTTCTTTGATCTTGCTGATTTTTAATTAAGGTTCTTACTTGTTGGATTTGAATTGGATCAAGTCCGCTGGTTGGCTCATCCAAAATCAATATTTTGGGTTCGTGAATAATAGCCTGGGCAATACCCACACGTTGTTTATAGCCTTTGGACAGAGTATGTATTGGTTTGTTTTTGACCTGTTCGAGTTGACATTCTTCCAGAACTTTATGTAATTGCTTGCGACGCTGCTTAAGCGCAACATCTTTTATTTCAGCGGCAAACTTGAGGTAACTTTGCACTGTCATATTGTTATAAAGCGGGGGTGTCTCCGGCAAATAGCCAATTTTTCGCCGGATAGTCAAAGAGTGTTTTGCAAGGTCTTGTCCGTCAATGAACACTTTACCCGAGGTGGCGGGCAAAAAAGATGTGAGGATACGCATTAAGCTGGTTTTGCCGGCGCCATTTTTACCCAAAAAACCGACGATATCTCCTTCGTTGATTTCAAAAGAAACGTCTTTTAGGGCTTCAAAGCCTGCGTAATTCTTACAAATCTTGTCGGTAATGATCATAATTTATTCAATATCAAAGTCGCCGTTTGTTTTACTACTCACTTAATATCTCGATCAATTCACGTAATTCCACGACTTGTTGACTGAGATCACTGACTTGCTGTTCTAGCAAAGCCATTCTTTCATTCATACTACCTTGCTGATGATTAGACTGGGAAGCATGTTCAGGGGAGTTTGCGTTCGAAGATCCATTCAAGCTCGAAAGAACGGGGGCCTCATCAGTCAACATTTGGGCATAACGACACTCTCGTTTACCCGGTTCCCGGGCAAACTGCATGACCAATTGCTCTCCCTTAAGATCTTTCATTTGCTCAAGTGCGGTTTCGACTTCATCAACATTAGCAAACTCAGCTAAACGATTGGTACGAGTTCTAAGTTCGCCCGGCGTCTGCGGGCCGCGCAACAACATCACGCACATGATCGCCTTTTGTTGGGGCGTAAATTGCAAATCACTAAACTCAGTATTGCAAAAACGATGTCTATATTTAACTACCCGGCTAGTTGAGCCACTTTGCTGAAAAGTGATTTTCTTTTC
>JBLHNW010000260.1:0-5916 GCA_047622205.1 Paraglaciecola sp. | reverse complement strand
AATTATTCTTAACCAAAAAAATTCAGTACTTACACCAGGCTCGGATAATAAAAAGTCACTTATATCTAAAGACTTCGGTTTGGAAATAATCAAAGTAAAGTCACACACAAATCAAGATATTTTATATTTTCATTCTGAGAGCAACATTCTGTATGCAGGGAACGTATTCGATAACAGTTGGCACCCTACATTTTATGCTGGGGGTATTGTTGGCTTCACTAAAGCTATTGATTCGATATTAGCTGTAGGAGATGAAAATACACTAATTGTTCCTGGCCATGGAGTGCCCGCTAATAAAGACATTGTTAAGACTTTTTATGAAAATACACTTGTTTGGTTAAAACGCATATCAGTATTGCATAAAGCAAAAATGCCCATCGAGCAAATTATGGAAGATAAGCAGATAAATGAAATACTACAGCGTTTTAATACCGAGAAAAAAAAGGAGTTTATACCCCTAAAAGCATTTAGACGTTTTATTGAAAGAACAATACCGATCGTTTCTTCTAATCAATAGTATTATTGATGTATATAGAGAAACCATGGCGTCAATAGCTAATTTGAAGCCCTTGGCGAAATTAACAAAACACCCATTGTAAATATTCTCGAATGACACTAAATATTTGCTTGAATTACGATGGGTGCCTGGGTAACTTATCTGCGTAATTTAGTGCTCTATAATTTGAAGCGAGTCACCAACACACAAAATGCTCGCATTATTTATTCATTCCTTTTTCATGGTAGCTGAAAGTTGTTTTCGTTCGATCGCTTTGCCATTGATCAAGACTAAATCAATATCATTGTAAGCTTCGATGGTTTTAAGCGGATTACTTTTCAAGATCAATAAATTGGCTTTTTTGCCAAGCTCAATGCTGCCTATGTCTTTATCCAAACCAAAGGCTTGAGCGTTGTTGAGAGTGCTTGCCTTAAAAATTTCAGATAAGCCTATGCCACTATCAATCCAATCTTTTAGTTCCCAATAACCGTTGAGTCCTGGTGGATTACCCCAACCGAATCCACCTGATGAGGTATCGCTACCAAAAATCAGCTTGGCACCGTTAATAGCCATACCACCTACTAGGCGTTTGTAGCGTTTAAGCATATTCATCATCGCCGGTCTGATAGATTCAGCGCCACGGTTTCGCATAACTAAGGGGCCAAACTTTTCGATAAAAATATCCCTTTGCTTTTGAGCGTCGGTTGATAGGTAGTTGATGTAGTCTTGTGAAATAACGTGCTGTAGATCATCATCCCCAAGCAATTCCGGCTTAAAAAGTGATGCTGTATGTTGTAAGGCGCTAATGGTCGGCTGAATGGCTATATGTTTTTTGCTGGCTATTGTGGCTGCACGCTGAACTGCCTCAGGAATTTCCACTGACAAGTAGTCGTTATCCTCCCAGTCCCACGGACCGTGGGAGATAATATCGACACCTGTTTTTATAGCAAAAAGATAACCCTCTTCCGATGTGGCATGTAGCATCACTTTTAAGTTGTTTTTATGCGCTTGTGCTACAACGTTCTTAACGATCGCTTCACCTAACTGGGCAAATTTTCGTTTTTCTGGTTGCATCCACAATGCCTCTTCGTAATGCAACTTCACGCACTTAGCGCCAGATTCTGCAATTCTGCGCACTGTAGCTTGCGGCGTATGATTTTTCGCTTTAGCATCTTTGGGTAGAAAACCATTATTGGATGGATCGTATAGGAAGTTTGGAGCACGCTCTAGCAGTTGTTCTTTAGGAAATTCCATGGCCATAAAGCCGTCGCTCAAAATCAAAGCTTCGCAATACTCCAGATCGGGATGCACATCTGAATTAATAAATCGTTGGTTAGTTTCGAAATCTGCATAGGCCTCAATGACAGTAGTAAAACCATGGTAAAGAAAGCTACGAGGCATTTGTTCCATATAGTTCTTGTATAAGGAATCAAAATTCTTTGTATAACGCTTCTTTAAGCCAGTGGCATGATAAAGATGGACATGGCTGTCGATTAGCCCCGGGATTAAGAACTTGCCAGTTCCATCGATAACTTGCGACGCGTCCCGGGTGTTAGATTGATCATCAATTGCCACAATACGACCGCCTTTAATTGCAACATAAGCGTTACTTAAGGGCTCGTCTCTTTCTGGTGATAACACTGTTACATTTGAAATTAATAGGTCGTACCCCTGATTCTCTTTACTAGTTTGAGCCAATAATTGGCTACTACTAAACAAGAATGTACTGTAAATTAGGGTGCTTAAGGCAATTGAGCTTATCATCGTTTTACTAGCCATTATGTATTCTCCGGTTGACTAACAGACAAAGGAAATAAGTGGCTAAACTAACGTCTACAATTAAGTATTTCGTCCTGAATCGTGATTGTTGACCTGATATTGTGGACTAACAAACAAAACGGATGTTGTTCTTTGGGTTAGTTTTCTTATTCTACGGGCGTTAAATGAAGTGCAAGGGGTTCAAGCTAAATGATTATGCTATTTTCGTTTGTTGCTGCTGTATTGCTTGCGTTAATTGCCTACACCCTGTTTTTCACAGGGTCAGTGTACCGCTCGGCAAATAGAATACTCGCAATATTGTTTCTAAGCTTTGCAGTCAATATGCTCTCGCTTACACTCAGATTTTCCGGCGAGCGAATCGATGCTTACTTATTGAATGTAATTATCGGACTTTCAATTGGGCCCATAATTTATATCTATGTGAGCACCGTTTTGCGCCGTATAACATCATTAAGCAGCAAAAACTTAGTCCACTTTATTCCGGTAGCATTTATAGCTCTTGTGGATATCGCTGGTTTGAAGCTTTCAAACTTCAAAGATCTATTCATCTTGCTTAGCATGACTGGGTATTTAGTTGCAGGAGTGAGGCTTTTTGTTAAACATCGGAAAACCCAAGTGATTCAAAACGAGGCGACTAAATATTTACACTACTTCATCCAATTACTCTTCGCTTTTGTGTTCATTTTAATTGTAATAGATCTGCTGGTTTATTTTGAATATAGTCAAATAGGCATCACAGAGCAGTCCCTTACATTATCGATTGCCGTGATTCTTTTTGCTGCTCTATCCCTGGTATTTACGTCAGCGAGTTTGAATCGCTTGAAGTTCATTGAATGGATGTTTTCCAGCAAGTACGCCCTAGCAATTAACAATGACATTTATTCAATTGAACAGAAGTCTGCAATGATGGAAAAAATGACTCATCTGATGGACAGTCAACGATTGTACCTGGAGGACGCATGCTCGATAGACGATTTAGCAATAAAATTGACAGTGCCAGCACGACTTATTTCTCAAACGATCAATCAAATTTACGGTAAATCCTTTCGTCGATACATTAATGATTTGCGCATTGCAGAAGCGAAACGTTTGCTGATAGAAACTCAAGAACCAATAATGAACATCATGTTTGATGTGGGCTTCAATACCAAATCAAATTTTAATAAAGAATTTTTTCAGACCGTTGGTATGTCCCCTAACGAATATCGCAAGTCTAAAGCAACCCAAACGCAGTAGATTCATTTACATGAACAGCTAATGTAAATGAATCTAAATATTTGCTTGAATTACAAAGGGTATCTGTGTGATTTTAGCGAAGCTGAGTTCAGGTGTAATAGGTGTATTGGTACTGCTAATAGTCATATGCAAACTATGTTTAAGCCTCTCATCGGCGATTGCTAAAACGGCTGCAAAAGGCAGCCGTAAGAACTATTACTACTCGAGGATACTCAATTACAACTAAGTCGCCATTTTCTTGCGGCGCAAGCACAATCCTATTAGGAAAATGGACATAAGTGCTAGACTACCGGGCTCGGAGACTCTAATTGAGTCCTCAGTGATATTCCATTTGAACGCCGCATCAACTAAAGATGTCCTGGTGCCAATACCTCCTGCAACGTTAGAACCACTGCCAATCCATAGCTCGTAACTGTTCCCTCGAAATAAATTCATGGAAAGGTCAGGTAGAGTGGGCAAGTCGCCGATGGTAATTCGGTCGCTGTCAAAGAAAGTGCCATTGACCAACCAGGTGAGGCTAAAATTTAAGCCAAAATCATCGGTCGTAGCAGGGTTTACTAAAATATCAGTTTCAATGTCAAATACGCCATCCGCTTCGGCCACAAAACTATATGTCCACCCCCTACCAAAACTACCCACTGAACCATTGAGAAAGTTTGCAGTTTGCCAACCAATGTTGCTAAAAGAAACCAAGCCACTATTCGCATCGTTCCAAGTTGCAGCAACAGAGCTGTCCATTAAGATAGATGCATCCCCTTGCGATTCGTCGATAAAAACTGATGTAGCAAGAGGATCCAATGTGCCTGATTGAGCAACAGTGCTTGAATCCTCAAAATCGTTTGGACCCGGGAGAGCGATATCATATCGACCACTTGCAAGTAGAGACAATTCAGATTTTAATACTATAGTGGCTTGACTGCAGAAGCTGACGATCAGCATGGCTAGAATGAGTGAAATACGTGTCATTTTTTTTCCTTTTATTATTAATTATTCCTGGTGTGTATTTAAGCAATATTCATTCCGAAAATTAACACGAAGTAATACAAGTAGTTATAAATACGATCGGAATTGCGTGTAAAATTTCATGACACTATAGTTACGTAAAACATTATTAAACGACTCTAAATATTTACTTGAATTACAACGGGTCTCTGCGAAATTTTCAAACTCATAAAGCAGATTTCGTCAATCTATTGCAGACGCGGATAATTCAGGACAAGGTTATACCCATCATCAGAAGTACAAAGGCATAGGGAAAAGCAGGCGAACATTAGACTTATCTACAGCCTAGTTCGCTGCCGAACAAATAACTCAATCCGCCACTGTCGGTTGAATGTCGTGTTAAATTCGTAACCGACACCAAGCAAATCAATGAATACTGGTGATTCTTAAGTACAGAGGTAAATTTAATGATTCTCAAAGAACTGCGTATTAGCCATCATCTTTCCCAAGAGCAATTGGCTCTGATGTCTGGATTGAATGTTAGAACAATCCAACGCATTGAAAGTGGACATAATGCTAGTTTAGAGTCTCTTAAATGTCTTGCTGCTGCACTTGATGTTGATGTATCAACTTTGAATCAGGAGAAATTTATGATCGATAAAAACTCAGATAACTGGCAAGGCCTGCCATTAGTATTGAAATGCTGGTTTGCTTTTAATTTTTTACAAACTCGACCTAGTAGAAAGTCAGCCTCTCGAGTTGAAGTTATTGGACACATTAGTGGTTTTGTTTTTTGTTGTTTGGGCTTCATAAGTGAAGCGGCACTTGTCGGCGGTTTATTCATGCTTGTTAATGCTTATCTATACCATTGGTTGAAATGGCAGGGTGATAAGTATGGTATTTGGTATGATCATGAGGCGCTCAAAAGTAGCTAAATAATTCCCAGCATATACATGGTAATAAAATGCAAAAGCAATTTAATTTGTAGATTCGTTATGATTTCTGTCCTGTTAGTTTTTATGATTTTTGCCAACTGATACGCAAAAAAAAACCCGCCAAGATAGCGGGTAAACAGGACAGTCTTAGGAGTTACGTCAATAACCAAACTGTGAAACCAGTGTAGCAATAAACCCATGTTCTACAATGACTTATGGGTATTCAGAACAAACTATAGGTATTATTAAATATACCAATATGTTGTTATTTACAAAAGCGGACATGATAATAAAATACGAAAAAGGAATATATCTCTTCGATTCGTTACCACGGTTGTTCTGTTAATTTGGTCTCTATTTTAACTAAATACAATATTGATATGGCAAAAGGCAAACACCCCCAACGTAGGTTCAGTCTTTGTGACTCAGTATCCCTGAACTTGTGTCCTGCAAGTCAGAAGGAACTTTAAGCTGTCTTCATTTAAATTCAACTTTTTGCATATCTGCCGAGACCCAATTCCATCAAAT
>JBLHNW010000259.1:0-5931 GCA_047622205.1 Paraglaciecola sp. | reverse complement strand
ACCAGAGATGTTATTTATTACTGGCGGCATGAGTTTGTCGCCTATCGTTAAAAAAGAGCTATTGGACATGTTACCCGGTTTGCCTCTTATGGAAGGTGACGCATTTAACTCTGTATGCGAAGGTTTGGGCATTCAAGCGGCAAAATTATCTAAAACTACTCCATTCTAAATAACGTGAGAGTGGTGACTATCGTTTACTTAATCAGGTGTATTTCAAGGTCTAGAAGTATATGGCACACTACTAATCTAAACAGGTTGAATTAACCAGCGAATTTATTCCATGGCAAAGAAAAAAATTGTAACAGGTAAACGGTTGTCACCAGAAAAACGAATCACCAACATATTGGATGTGGCAGCCAATATCATTACCCAGCATGGGATGTCAGCAGCGACTATTGAGAGGATTGCTGCAGACGCTGACATTAGCAAAGGGTTAGTTTACAACTATTTTCCAGACCGAATAGATTTACTTGCCAGTTTATTGGAAAGAGAGTACGCAGTAACCAGTGAAAAAATCATTGATGCCGCCGAATCTACAGACGATTTTGAGCATATGGTGCGCCTCACTAATCGTATTTATTTAAAACACATGAGAGATAAAGGGGCTTTGCTTCAAAGACTCTTTAATGAACCTAGTGTTGTTGAAATAGTTAATGAACGACGCAAGCCGTTGAAGCAAATTACCACTCGTTACCTAATGAAGTTAGTCGCTGAAAAATACGGACTACCGGCTAATTTGAGTAAATTTGGAATTGACCTATCTGCAGGGTTAACTTCAGCCGCAGCAAACTATGTGTTCACAGAAAGTGACGTGGATTTTCAATTAGCCGAGGATATCTGTGTTGATATGACTATGGCTGTGGTTAAAAGCCTCGCTTCAAAGCACAATCAAATTAATTAAATCTACCAAAATTGGTAATGTAAAATCCACTTAGTTGTGATTTTACACTGCCTATTCCTTCATTAATACCCCATCAGTTATCTAATAAAACACTGTTTTTGTAACTTATTTACAGAGTTTAACCATCACTAAATTTTATAAATTAATATTAATTCAACATTACTTGAATTTATTAAAATAACAAAAGCCGATAAAATTACCTTTATTTAACATTTAAATTACATTTTGTTGACATTTCAAGATCTAGCTGTGTATCTTATTGAACATAATTCAATAAGGCATTAAGCGACTACCGAATTATGCAGACGATTAACAAGGAGGATGATTTGAAAACTTCAATAAAAAAATATGTCACAAAATACACAGGATTATTATTCCTAGCAGCAAGTTTTTTTAGCATTGCACAGGAAAATAGTGAAAATATAAATAATAAAGATACTGATGTTGAACTGTTCTTAGTAACGGGGTCATATATTGCAGGTGCGGCTGAAGATACAGCCCTGCCGATAGACATCTTAAACCGTCAAGATTTGGACAATTTTGGCAGCCCAACGATGATCGAAATGGTCCGAAATTTGGGCGTCACCTCAGGCAATATTGGCGAGTCAAATCAGTTTCAGAATGGCCCAATTGAAGGCGTAGCCACGGTAAATTTACGTGGGTTAGGCTCAGCGCGGACTCTAGTGCTACTAAACGGACGTCGCCATGTTGCCACAGAAACCCTTGGCGTAGACATAAGCGCAATGCCTACAACAGCACTTGGCCGAGTAGAGATTTTAAAAGACGGTGCCGCGGCGCTTTATGGCTCAGATGCGATAGGGGGCGTAGTCAACTTTATCACCCGAAGTTATTTCGATGGATTTGAAGTGCGTGTTTCCAATCAGTTTATTGAAGATTCTGATGGCGACCAAAATATTGCTGCAATTTTTGGCAGCCAAAGTGACGACTACGACTTTATGATTGCCGCAGAATACGAGCAACGTGGTGAGCTTAAAGTAAGAGATCGAGATTGGGCTTTGCAGCCATTTGAAGACAACCCAGACGGTGGTTGGTCAAGCATCGGAAACCCAGGGCGGGTTCTTCCAGCCTTTAATTTGGGAGCCGGCCCCCAACCTATAGGAGCAGGCGGACCAGATCCGCAATGTGAGTTACTTGGGGGGGCGGCCATTGGGACCGATTGTCGTTTCCAGTTTCTGTTTTTTAATAATTTAATTGAAAAGCAAAAAACATCTAAAATTTTTGCAGAACTCAATTTCGACATTAACGACGACATGCTGTTTCACGTTGAGGGGTTGTATGCATTTGTTGACTTACCTCAAATTGCTTCGTCTCCTACTTTTCCTCCGCAGTCATTGTTTGGCGCCGATCGTTATATTTCACCCACACATCCAGGTTTGATTGATTTTAAAACTCTACATCCTGAGCTGTTCCCCCTAGCATTTGGACAAATTCCCGGTGCAATTCAAGGCGCATTTGCTGTAACTCGTTTGTTGGGTGTGGCTGGCAGAAATGGCGGAGCTTCTTTGGGAATACGTGAACGTCATACCGCACGAATTGCATCGAGCCTATCAGGTAGTTTGCTTGACGATAGTGTCGATTTTGAAATTGCCATGAGTTTGTCACAGCGCCGCAGGTTAAGAACAGGTGAAGATAGCTTTGTAGAAAGAACAGCATTTTCATTTGATGGTTTAGGTGGTCCAAATTGCGATCCCGCTTTGGGAACGCCGGGGGTGGGTCCATGTGAATATTACAATCCTTTTTCTAATAGTATTGAATTTTCAGCGGTTAACGGCGTAACGAATCCCGAATACAATCCAGCAGTAGCCAATTCACCTGAACTATTGGAATGGCTAATTGCTAAACCAGAAAGCAGTAGTAAAAGCTGGTTAGCCACAGTAGACGCAGTTTTTAATGGTGTTAGTGGTATTGAACTCGATGGAGGTGAAATAAAATGGGCAGCAGGCGCTCAAGTTCGCCGAGAAAGATATAAATTAATATTACCTGACCTTCTTGATCGGGCTATTACGCCTTGTCCATTTAACAACCCCATGTCGGTGTCTTTGGGTAATACAACAACTCTTGATTGCGCTGCCCAAGTGGGACAATTAGCCTTTTTAGCATCCACTGACACAGAATCAACAAGTCGAAATATCTATTCTGTATTTGCGGAGTTTGCGGTGCCTATTAGCGATGCAGTTGAAATGCAGTCCGCTATTCGTTACGAAAATTATGGCGGTGCAACGGGGTCTAGTATCGATCCTAAAATTGCTGTGAGCTGGAAAACCAATGATTGGTTGCAGTTTCGCGCGTCTGCATCCACCACATTCAGAGGTCCACCACAAAGTCTGTTGACAGGCACTGACACCAATCTAGCATTTATCCCCCCTGCACTAGCTTTTAAAGCAGTTGATTCGCTGGGTAATCCTGATCTTAAAGCCGAGAGTGCGTTTGCGTCTAACCTAGGTCTTATTATTAATCAGGGCGAGTTTCATGCATCGCTAGATTGGTTCAGGTTCGATATCTCAGATCCGTTTCAGTTAGAAAGTGCCAATAAAATACTGGAGGCATATATAAGCGGTGGCTGCGAAGCCGATGGTACAGGTGAAGGTTCAAGTTCCTGCGATATATTGCGCACTCATATATTTCCTTTTGCTACACCGGCAGCTGGATTGGAACGCTTAGAAGTGAATCAATTCAATGGCTCTGATCAGCTAAATTCTGGATTGGATATCATTGTTAATTACAACATCAAAGAGGTTCTAGGAGGAACATTATCATTTGATCTAGAGGCCACCAAAATACTCAAATTCGAATCTGAGGAGTTTAGAGATATTAATGGTTTGGTATTGTCACCAGGAGGGGATTTTTCAGGATTTCTTAACGATGGCGACCCCTTTACACCTATGCCTGAATTAAAAGGAAACTTTTACACCAAGTTTGCCATGGATAATCACCATTTCACTTATGCCATACGTTACATAAGCGACTACGTTGATGCTCGTCCTTCCATTCCAGATTTAGCTAGAATTGACTCACAAGTGACCCATGACATTCACTACAACGTTGACCTGTTCGACGCTGCAAAACTGTCATTCTCGGTGATCAACCTAACAGACGAAGACCCTCCTAGTGCTTCTACAAACCTTAACTACGATGCATTCACTCATAACGCTTTTGGCCGCTTAGTAAAAGTGGGCTTGGTATATCGACTTTAACCTGTAATAAAAATCAACTAACCACTTAATTTGGAGTTATTTAATAATGAAATTTTTTCCTTTACTTGCTACCGCAAGCTTAGTATTCGCCTTATCATCACCCGCTTTGGCTGATGGTCATAAATCTGCAAAACCCGCTAACTTTTCAGGTTTAGATTTGACTATTTATCACCTAGAAGGGCGCCGTTCAGAGCGTATTGTTTGGTTATGTGAGGAATTGAACATCCCTTATGATTTAAAATACAAGAAGGGTGATTTGCGAGGGTCAATGCAAACAATTCGCGACCTTAAGCACGGCATGCCAGTTGCGCCAACTGTGGAAGTTGAAGGGCAGATAATGGTGGAATCTGGTGCCATTATGGAGTACATATTGGACAAATATACCGACGGTAAATTGATGCCATCTATTGATTCACCCAGTTATAAATATTACCTGCAATGGATGCACTTTTCTGAAGGATCTTTTTCTGCCAGGGTGATCACTGACGCCGTGAAAAGTCGTATGAGAAGGGAACATAAAATACCCAATCCTGAAATTGTACCAGGTCGACCTCGTTTGGTGGATACCCCAAAAGTCCTGACTTTTTTGGATGATTTCTTAGCCGAAAACGCCTATTTTGGTGGGGATGAGTTCTCCGCAGCCGATATTATGATGCTATTCCCTACCAATTTAACTCAAGCTTGGTACGTAGCTGATCTCACTCCATATAAACATTTGTTAGCGTGGCGTGAAAAAGTACAAGCAAGACCTGCCTATTTAAGAATGTTGGAAAATGCCCGTCCAAATGGGATCCCTTCTTTAAATTAGAAAACAGCTATTTAGTTGAGCCGCTCTTGTATAACTATGTTTTACGGGGGCTTTTTATATTATTGAAACCCTGACAGATTTGCTTTTGTATTGATTCAGCACATCGACTTCATCATAGTAAAGTCAATGTGGCCGCATCGGTTTTACTGAAGCGTAAAGAACATATAATTGACTAGTCAGTCATTTTTGATTAATGTTTAAGCATTTCTGGCAGTGTATTTAAATTAACTTTAGGGGGATAGCTTTTGGTCAATAATATTAAGAATGTAAAAATTCTCGAGGCTGCAATTAAATTGCTAGCCCAGCAGGGCTCAGGGGTTCCTACAGCAAAGATTGCGCAGGAAGCAAAAGTTTCAAATGGGACATTATTTAACTATTATCCAACCAAGCAAATGTTATTAGACGAGGTTTATTTCTCGATTAAAAAAGAGATTTCGATTCACGTTATCAATCAAGCTGCCAAGGATATAACCAATATCAGCGACTTGATTTTGTTCTTGTGGCGGCAATATATCTCTTGGGCTATGGCCAACCCGCTAAAACAGCAAGTGGCAAGTTTGCTCAGATCATCTCTAGCGATTTCTAATGAGGCTAGAGCATCAGTTGATGAAATCTTTCGATTCATCAATATCAAACTTGAAGAAGCACAGCTTAAGCAGATTATTCGGGATATGCCCACAGAATTTTTGTGTGAAATTGCCGGTGCTCAAATGCTGGCAACTATAAAACACGCGAGAGATAATAATTCCAATCAGCAACAGCTGAGCCAATTAATTCAGCAAAGTTTTGAAGTGTATTGGAACGGTATTAAAATCTAACAGCGTCTTTAAACAGTAAATATATTTGTCGATTTTTACTGTTTAAAGACATTGTTTGCAACGATATTTTAAACAAAGGTAAAACATGATTGAACTCAAAGTTAATGACCAGATTCAAATAGTTGATGTAGAAGCTGATACTCCGCTCTTATGGGTTATCCGCGAGCAGCTTAACCTCGTCGGCACTAA
>JBLHNW010000258.1:0-5970 GCA_047622205.1 Paraglaciecola sp. | reverse complement strand
CCAGGACCCGCCCAATAGCAGGCACTGCATAGCGTCTGCACGTCCCTTTTCAATAGTGTGTTGAATAGATAAGGCGTTAAAATCCTCACTAGTCTTGGGAGGGACAAGTTTTAATTTCTGCATATTTAATATTTAATATTTAATATTTAATATTTTTTTATTACAGCTTTTAAATAAATTTACCAATACTCTACTCACAAGTAAAGAATTGCGTTGCTTTACAAGTCCCCGTGTATCGCTTGTAATGCGGTTATTGCAGCGATTGCGGCTGTTTCTGTTCGCAGAACTCGTGGACCTAGTTGCACACTATGGAAACCTGCCTGCTCTGTATTATAGAGTTCGTTTTCAGAGAACCCGCCCTCTGGACCAATCAACAGTCTTACGCCTGCTGGTGGTACAGTAATATGTCTAAAGGCTTTTTCTGCTCTGGGATGAAGGGTAAGTCTCAATTGCTTTGTTGATTGATTTATCCAGTTGCTGAAAGTGCAGGGCATATTTAGGGTAGGTAGAGTATTGCGGCCACATTGCTCACATGCCGCAATAATGATTTTCTGCCATTGTTGATATTTTTTTTGCCAGCGCTGTTCACTAAGGTTAACACCACAGCGTTCAGTGATAAGTGGGCTTATCTCAGTTACACCTAATTCCGCAGATTTTTGTAACACCAGTTCCATTCTGTCACCACGAGAAATCCCCTGGCCTAAGTGAATACTTAATGGAGACTCAACACTCATCGATAGTTTAGCTTCAACCTGAACGACCACGTTACGCTTAGTCACCTCAATGAGCACCGCACTGTATTCACTGTCATCACCATTAAACAAAACCAGAGCTTGTCCTGGTTTTGCGCGCAACACGTTGGCAATGTGATTGCTGGCGTCAGCCGTTAACACTATCTGAGACTCGACTTTTAGTAGATCTGGGTAATATATTCGGAAAATACGCATGTAAGGACCGTTTCGACATTTACCTCAATGGTATCAATGCTTATCACATACGAGAAGGGGGGAATGACAGAAGTGTTTAAATTAGGCATCGGTAGATGGTTCAAATCTACCGAGTACCAATTTCATTTAGCTAATTTCAACTACGCTTGACGGATCTATTTGATGCGTTACTCGATGATTGACCATGGCGTTAGTCATTTTCCGAGCATAAATAGTATTTTTACCCGTATCTTTAGACATCGAGAAAGCGAGTAGTATAGCGATTGAAACGATCAAAAAGTAAACAAACAACATTTTCAATTCCTTTAAAAATATTATGCTTTCCGAACATTCGGAAGCTTTAGTATAGCATCAAGTTTTTTAAATGCGCAGAAAAAACAAATAATCTGGGACATTTGCAGTACGTCGCACAATAAATGGCATCTAAATAAACAACTCTAAAATAATACTCACTTGTGACAATAATATTAAAATTAGCGGTCGGAACGGGGTTTAAAGAGACTATTGTCTATTTAAAACTGGTATTTACCTGTTTAATTAACTTATTATTTCACTTGAGATGAAGGGTTTAGTATTTGCGCCTTCCATATAACAAATAATAATTTTAGTGGAGATTTAAAATGTTCGAGTTGGATGCTGATAAAATGTCAGGAATGATAGATACCTATGCGATCCCGTGGGGCATCAACATTGTCATGGCAATCGTCATATACATTATTGGTAAATTTGTTGTGGGGGTTGTCATAAACCTACTTGGCAAATTGTTAGTACGAGCAAAACATGATGACATGCTGATTGATTTCGTTAAAGCGATCGTTCGCGCAATATTGATGCTCTTTGTCATAGTTGCGTCATTAGATAAATTAGGTGTTGATACCACTTCCCTCGTGGCTATTTTTGGTGCGGCTGGCTTAGCAATAGGTTTATCCTTGCAAGGTTCTCTACAGAACTTCGCTGCGGGTGTAATGTTACTGGTATTCAAACCTTTCAAAGCTGGTGATTTCGTAGACGCCGGGGGTGCAATGGGTGTGGTAAAGAGCATTAGTATTTTTAACACTATAATGACGACTGGTGATAATAAAGAAGTTATTATTCCTAATGGCGGTATTTATGGCGGAAACATAACTAACTTTTCTGCAAAAGAAACACGCAGAGTCGATATGGTCGTTGGCATTGGTTATGATGCAGATCTGAAAAAAGCAAAGGCTTTATTGAATGAACTGATCGCTGCTGACCCGCGCATCCTAAAAGAGCCTGCAGCTACGGTAGCTGTAGCCGAATTGGCGGACAGCAGTGTGAATTTTGTAGTACGTCCCTGGGTCGCATCTGCTGATTACTGGGGTGTAAAGTTTGATTTTAATGAAGCAGTTAAATTACGTTTTGATGAGGAAGGTATTTCAATTCCTTTCCCACAAATGGATGTACATCTTCATAAAGAGGCATAAATAGTTTCGTATAAATGTTAAAAACCGCTTTTTTATCTCTAAAAAAGCGGTTTTTTTATTGTCTTTATGTCTTCGAGCATTTCGGGCGTTGAGCTGCTTTATTAAAAACCGTCATTGCCGCCACCATATTCTGCGAGAGTTTGCTAATTCTGGTAGCTGGGGCAGGATGGGTTGATAAAAATTCTGGCTGGCGTTTTCCGCCACTGGCTTTTTCCATATTCTGCCAGAGGTTTACCGACTGTCTTGGATCAAACCCAGATTTAGCCATTAATTCTAATCCAATTAAATCCGCTTCGGTTTCATGGCTTCGACTAAAAGGCAATTGCACTCCCACCTGAACGCCCATGCCAATGGCCGCCATAATCATATCGTTACTCGCTATCTGATTGGTTTTGAGCAATTGGTTGGTGACCTCCATGCCCATTCCAATCAGTGCACTGCTAGACATTCTTTCATTACCATGTTCAGCAATTACGTGGCCAACTTCGTGGCCTATTACGGCAGCCAACTGGTGTTGATTTTCAGCAACTTCCAACAATCCTGTATAAACACCGATCTTTCCCCCTGGCAGGGCAAATGCGTTTATTTGAGGATCGTCGAAAACGACCAGTTCCCATTCACCAGAAAATACTGACTTGGGTACATGTTTGGTGATCGCCTCAGCAATACAAGTGACAAAACTATTGGTTACTTGTTTATCAGAGACTTTTTGCTCTGATTTCATGCCATCAAATGCTTGTTCCCCCATTCCGGCGAGTTGGCTACTGGAATACAGTTTTAATTGATTGCGTCCGGTTGGTGATTTAGCGCAAGCACTTAACAAGAAGCCCGCCAAGCATAGGCTGATAATAGTTTTGCCTTCAATCATGAATACAGTCTCAGTAAATAAACTAGGTGAAATTGGCTATCTATCATACCGGATAAAATTTTCCGGTTAAGCCTATGTTCAGTAAGTAAGGTTTATTTTCTGTTAGAAATCTTTATTCGTTCAGCACACTCATTGTCCCAAAAAGGATTAAGAATGAAAAAATCAATTTTATTATTATGTGCAGTGAGTCTGCCTACGCTGTTATCCGCGTGTGTCAATTCCCAAGCAATTGAGCGCTCCGACAGAGATCAATTTGTCACCGAATTTTACGCATTAGTTGGCAATGTTAATGAGGTAAGATTTAAATCTTACATTGGTCCAGCTATGGCGATTGGGGCACTAGACGGTGTCCTAAACAATATACGCTACGATAGTGATGCGATGCTGGGCGGAGCTATTGTTGGGGCTCTCTTTGGTGGAATATTGACGGCAATCTTCGAAGGCTCAAACAGCGGTTACGAATATCAACTTGAAGCAATCGATGGCGATTTAGTGACGGTAATTGTCGGAGACAAACCCGCATCAAGAGGTGAATGTGTCAGTGTCCGCGTTTCGGGCAGTGTCAGGATCTCAAAGCAACCTATGTTTTATTGCGAAACGGATAGCGAATTTTGAAGAGTTCAGACTAGCTAACCTGAGCTCGAGATAAGCAACGCCTGTAAGCGGAGCTATTTCTGCTCTTCTCTGCGTTACTCGCCATGGGTATAATCCACTAGACAACATAGCTCGCGCCTTGATAAGAACAGAATTAGCAACACTTACCCTTCAAATACATTATCAATAATATTGGCTATAATGATAACTTTGAAATACGAAGAAAAATTAACTTCTTCGACATTTCTTATCCCGAGTTCAGACTAGCTAATAAAAACACCACATTTTTAGGCGGTGTTTGATTCTTAATTCAGATTTTGGGCGTAATTAAAGAGCCGATTTAAGTGCCTCAGCACGGTCGGTTTTTTCCCAGGGGAATTCTTCCCGCCCAAAATGTCCATAGGCTGCTGTTGACAAATAAATAGGGCGCTCTAAATCTAACATTTTGATTAAACCATAGGGGCGTAAATCAAAGTGCTCTCTCACCAGAGCAGTTAATTTTTCATCAGCTATTTTACCAGTGCCAAAGGTTTCAATATTAATGGACGTGGGCTCAGCAATCCCAATGGCATAGGAAACCTGAATTTCACATCTATCCGCTAATCCGGCAGCCACGATATTCTTTGCTACATAACGCCCTGCATATGCTGCTGATCTATCTACTTTTGACGGATCTTTTCCTGAGAAAGCGCCGCCACCGTGACGCGCCGTGCCACCGTAGGTATCGACTATTATTTTACGACCAGTTAATCCACAATCGCCCATTGGTCCACCAATGACAAAGCGACCCGTCGGATTAATAAAATATTTGGTTGCGCTTGTTAACCACTTGGCCGGTAATATAGGCTTAATTATTTCTTCCATCACGGCTTCACGTAAATCCGCGGTGCTAATCGAATCACAATGTTGGGTAGATAATACTACTGCATCTATTCCAACCGGTTTATTGTCTTCATATATAAACGTGACCTGACTTTTTGCATCAGGGCGCAGCCATTTTAGCGTGCCATTTTTACGCACATCTGCCTGACGCTTGACCAAACGATGAGCGTAGGTAATAGGCGCAGGCATTAATACTTCTGTTTCATTACTTGCATAACCGAACATTAGGCCCTGATCACCAGCACCTTGTTCTTCAGGGTCTGTGCGATCAACGCCCTGATTGATATCGGGTGATTGTTTACCTATAGCATTGAGTACAGCACAAGAATCAGCATCAAAACCCATATCTGAATGGGTATAGCCAATTTCCCTGACTGTTTTACGGGTTAACTCTTCAATATCCACCCAGGCTGAGGTCGTCACTTCACCTCCGACCATTACCATTCCGGTCTTTACAAATGTCTCACATGCTACGCGTGCCTTGGGATCTTGCAGCAAAATGGCATCAAGTACGGCATCCGAAATTTGATCGGCAATTTTGTCTGGATGCCCTTCAGAGACAGACTCGGAAGTGAAAAGGTGATTTGTCATGGACGTGCCTCTGTTATGAAGGTAAATACAGTGTCTGTAGATTTTCGAGTATTTTAACTAAATTATTTAAATTTACCAGTCTTTACTTCTAGACGTCCAAACGGCTATTTGTTAACTTTACTTTCCAGTAGAAAGAAATCTTAACTAAAAAGGCTTTCATTAGTGATTAGGGATTGAGTTTGGCATTGGCCTCATACAGAATACCCCACTACTTTATTTAGCAGCCAAAATTACCTTAGAGCCTTTGGGCGATAAGCAATAAACCAGTCAGGGGAAAACATGACTTCACGTAAAGAACTCGCTAACGCCATTCGTGCACTTAGTATGGATGCAGTGCAACAAGCTAATTCAGGTCATCCAGGAGCCCCAATGGGCATGGCCGACATAGCCCAGGTTTTGTGGTGTGATTTCATGCATCATAATCCGGCCAATCCAGAATGGCCAAACCGAGACCGTTTTGTTATGTCCAACGGACATGGTTCGATGCTGGTTTATTCATTGTTACATTTGACGGGTTATGCGCTGCCTATTGAAGAATTGAAAAATTTCCGCCAATTGCATTCTAAAACTCCCGGCCATCCGGAATATGGTTATGCGCCTGGTGTAGAAACTACCACAGGACCTCTGGGTCAGGGGCTGAGTA
>JBLHNW010000257.1:0-6032 GCA_047622205.1 Paraglaciecola sp. | reverse complement strand
CTTTCAAGAGTATATCTTTAATTAAGGTATTCCAGTTGCTCAGAATCCGTGATTTTGAGGTAGTATGGGTATATATCATGAATGATCAAAATAACAACGGAGAACACCTATGAAGACCTTGGTTAGCCTTATTAGTTTACTGGCTATTTTACTCGTTGCCCTAGCTGGCCCACTATATAAATTTAGTATTTTAGACTTGGGCAGTGCATTTAGCGCTATAAGTTATGGTGTATACGTGGGTATAGCTAGTTTAGTTTTGTTGCTTATCCAGGTTATTTTCATGCGCAAGAATATCAGCTGGCGTGCTGCGGGTGTATCTGCTCTTTTAGCTATCATTGCTGTTGGGTTGCCAGTGAGCATGATGAGCAAAGCCAGTTCAGTACCAGCAATCCATGATATCTCAACTGACTTAGTCGACCCACCCAAATTTGTCGCCGTTGTTGCTCTGCGCGCCGATGCACCAAATCCGGCAGAATACCCAGGTGAAGAAACCGCCACGCAGCAGCGCGAAGCCTATCCTGAGTTAATAACACAAAAGTACTCTCAGACTACCAAGCAGATATTCGATATTTTGGAGGCTGCTGTTAATACACTTGGCTGGGAACTGGTTAATGCCGATAAAACCTTGGGTCTTATTGAAGCGACTGACACGACTGCCTGGTTCGGTTTTAAAGATGACGTGGTTATTCGCATACGCACCACTGGAGAAGAAACATTGGTAGACGTTCGCAGCAAATCACGCATAGGTCAGAGTGATTTGGGTAAAAATGCCGAACGTATTCACACGCTTATAAACGAAGTCAACGTTCAACTAAACGATTAGTTAATACCCATGCTACCTCATATTGCGTCATTATGAGGTAGCATGGTTATAGCCAGCACACTGAGCTTTTTGATAAAAGAGGGCCAGCATGTGGAATTAAAATTATAGTTAACGACCGGCCGGATCTTGATGTACGAAATGGCCGGAACTTGCGATCAGAGTCCACTGGTGGTCAGCCTTTTCAGTAAAAAATCGTACAGCTCTAAGTAGTATCTCTTTGCACATATATTGTCTATCGCACAGCGCTTTAGTATGAGTAGAGATTGAATCTCATAACTGATTACGGTTTGAAGCTCAGCTCATATTAATGTCAAATAGACAATAATGTTTCCCAATATAGCCCAATAGTAATTCTTTTATTGCCCGTATAGAATGATTTCGGTAATAAGCAGTGAAATCGCCTGATGAAGTTATCGGTATGTTCGAAATAATTTGAATAGCTTATGTCGAATCAGCGAATTACATTAGCAAGATGGCAAGGTTCTGAGAATTGTTAGCTTAAAAATAACTACAAATGCATCATTTAAACTATATGGGTCACTTTTATGAAACATTTTCTATTAATTCCATCTTTACTCTCCAGGCTTTTTGCACTGACTATATTGTTGCTGATTGGCTCCCAGGCATTGGCGGCAGATACAGGAACACCAACGCCAGAAGGTATGTTTCCAGATTTTGAGAGTTTGATTGCCTTGGCGATTGTATTTGTTGCAATCGCTATCGCATACTTATTGAATCATCGAGCAGCAAATGTGCGTGCCTTAGGCACGGGTTTGGCCGCGGTGAGCTGTTTTGCGATTACTATATGGTTCGTTTTTGTTCTTGGAAGCGGTGTGTTTGAAAACCCAAAACCCTACCAAGCACCCATGGATGCATTTAAACCCGCATTGTTGTGGATACAAGCGAGCATCGCTTTAGTAGCAGGTCTAGGGCTGTTAGCTATCGCCCGTATTCAAAACAAAAAAGGGGAACAACTAGACCTACCTTCCAGCAATGAGATAGACCGCTATGGGCGTGTTTCTCGGATCTTGCATTGGACAACGGCTATCTTGTTTATATTTATGATCCCCACAGGAATATTCTCATCGATGATCCCGGAAGACGCTTGGTATAGAACTGAATATAACGTTATTCATAAAACAGTGGGATTTATTATTTTTGGTCTTCTTGTAGCTAGGCTAATCTGGAATCGAAAGTCCAAACGCCCTGCATTGGATACCTCACTTAAGCCCGTGGAACGAAAGTTGGCACATGGTGCTCATATAGCACTTTACCTATTAATGTTTGCAGTTCCTATCACCGGTTACGTGATGACTAGTCTCCATGGTTATTCTTCATACTTCTTTATCTGGGAGTTGCCACCATTTTTGGGAGAGAGCAAGGCTTATGTGGTTTGGGGACTCTTTCATAAATATCTTCTGCAATATTTAATCTATATCATTCTCGGCGCACATATTCTGGGAGCTCTTAAACACCAGTTTATTGATAAACATAAAAACGCTTTCAAACGAATGGTAGGCTGAAACAAAAAGGGCAGCCCGGCCAGTCACTATTTGAGTGGCTGGATTGCAGGACATGTGCTTCGCTCACTGTTCAATCAAAAAACAAGGGTGACAGAAGGTCATGCAGTCAGCGGCGACCTTGTTGAATTCAAGAGTGCTTGATCTCCTGCCATACTTCTTCCATCTCATCCAATGTCGCATTGGATAGTGAAACTGATCTTTCAGTAAACACGCCCTCTACTTTACGGAAACGTCCTTCGAATTTTCTATTGGCTTTTCTAAGCGCTGTTTCTGCGTCTACATTCAGGTGACGGGACAGGTTAACCACGGCAAATAACAAATCGCCAATTTCTTCCTCGATAGCTTTTTGGTTTGGTTGTGGTACGTTTACTTCGTCTAATACTTCGTTGATTTCTTCCTGTATTTTATCGAGTACTGGAGCAAGCTCTGCCCAATCGAAACCTACTTTGGCGCACTTCTTTTGCAGTTTTTGAGCGCGTGTTAGAGGAGCCATACCGGGAGGAATATTAGCTAATATACTACTATCTTGAAGCTTGCCATTTGCAGCTCGTTCCTGTGCTTTAATTTGTTCCCACTGAGTATTTAACTGCTCATTCGTCTTGCTTTGCGAGTTGCCAAACACATGTGGGTGGCGACGAATAAGTTTGTCACTGATGGTTGCGGCGATCGCTTCAAAGTCAAACTCACCTTGTTCTTTACCAAGCTGGGCGTAAAACACTATCTGGAAAAGCAGATCACCTAGTTCATCTTTGATGTCATGCATATTGCCATGTTCGATGGCATCAGCAACTTCGTAAGCTTCTTCCAGAGTGTGGGGCACGATGCTAGCAAATGTTTGCTGTTTGTCCCAGGGACACCCTGTTTTCGGATCTCGCAGTTTTTCCATCACCTCTAATAACCTTGCTACTTGAGGAAAATGGTCAGCGTCCAAATTTACAATGGTCATAGTATTTAATTATCCTTTCGCACCACATCCGTTACCCCTTTGAGTTGCTGTAAGCGTATAACGGTTTTAGATAGACTGTCCAGATCCTTCACTTCGAGGGTGAGCCTGATTTTCGCTGAATCAAGGCGAGTGTCACTGGAGCTGTTCACCCCTAACAAACCAGCTCTTTCGTTTGCCAGTACAGTGGTGATATCTCGTAAGATGCCGACACGATCGCTGCAATATACTTCCAAATAGGTTTGAAAGGCAGCGCTCACATTACTTGCCCAGTTCACGTCAATTTGCCGTTCCGGATGCAAATCAAGTAGATGATTTAATTGATCACAGTCTTCCCTGTGCACACTGACTCCCCGGCCTTGAGTAATATAGCCCTGAATTGTTTCACCCGGCAGAGGCTGACAACATCCGGCTATTTGACTCATCAGATTGCCCACGCCTTCAACTATTATGCTGTCTTTTTTGTGTTTGTTTGCCTGAGGTTTTTTCTGTTTGATGCGTGGATCAATTAAGGGCGGTGGGACATCTAGTTGCTGCAAATAATTGACTACTTGCATCAGGCGAATATCTCCTCCGCCAATAGCAATATAGACATCTTCTATACTGTTCACATTAAAACGACTACAGGCGGCGTTAAGATCTTTTATAACGACATTTGCGCGTTTTAATTCGCGCTCCAGTAATTCCTTACCGGCCGTTAAGTTTTTATCTTTATCCTGCTTTTTAAAGTAAGTATGAATTGTCGCCCGAGCTCTGGATGAGTGCACATAACCTAGACCTGGATGCATCCAGTCACGGCTCGGGCTAAGTTGCTTTCCGGTTAATATTTCGACCTGGTCCCCGGTTTGTAATTCATAGGTGAAAGGCACAATACGCCCGACGACTTTGGCACCTATACACCTATGTCCGACATTACTGTGGATGTAATAGGCAAAATCTAGCGGAGTCGAACCTAGGGGTAAATCGATGACATCGCCTTTGGGAGTGAATACATACACACGATCATCAAATACCTGGCTGCGCAGTTCTTCAACCAAATCACCCGATTCAGCAACTTCTTCTTGCCATAAAAGGATTTTCCGCAACCAGTTAATTCGTTCTTCGTAACCGGAACGCCCCGCATTTGTACCCTCCTTGTAGCGCCAGTGCGCAGCGACACCTAATTCTGCGTCCTCATGCATTTTTTGCGTACGTATCTGGATTTCAATGGTCTTATCTTGTTTACCGATGGCGACGGTGTGAATAGATTGATATCCATTGGGTTTGGGAGTCGCTATGTAATCATCAAATTCTCGCGGAATATGCTGCCAGCTGGAATGCACTGCGCCAAGCGCGCCATAACAATCCTGCAATTCTTCAGCAATGATCCTAACGGCTCGAATATCAAATAATTGTTCAAAACTCAGATGCTTCTTCTGCATCTTTTTCCAGATGCTAAAAATATGTTTTGGCCTACCATAGACCTTGGCTTTGATATTTTGACGATCTAATGCAGCCTGCAGTTCAATGACAAAATTTTCAATATATTGCTCACGATCCGAACGTCTTTCGTCTAATAAACCGGCAATTTGCTGATAAGTGTCTGGATGCAAATACCGAAAAGATCGGTCTTCCAATTCCCATTTCAGCTGGCCAATACCCAAGCGATTAGCTAAAGGCGCATAAATATTAGCGCATTCACGGGCTACCAGTACCCGTGTTTCTTCGTCCTCATGTTTAACTCGTTGCAATGCACAGATCCGTTCCGCCAACTTGATTACAACCGCGCGTACGTCCTCAACCATCGCCAACAACATGCGGCGCACGTTATCTATTTGTATTTCGTCATTCTTGTTCTTACTGTTTGCCCGGGTGTGTAAGGACTTAATCGCATCCATACGCCTGACACCCGTGATCAATTTTTGAATAGGTTCTCCAAATTGCAGGCCAATTTGTTCATCTTCCAGCTCATGCACCTGGCAATACGGATAAACTAAAGAAGCTTGTAAGGTTTCATCATCCATGTGCAGTTGATGCAGAATTTCGACCATTTCCTGGCCAATAAGCAAAATCTCCGGAGTATCTGAAAGCTCTCTTAGTTTTTGTTTGCTAATCTCAGACAAAGATAAACTGTCCAACCATTCATCAAATGCTGGGCGTTTTGCCTGGTGAACTTTACGGATAGAGACCATACAACGATATCCTTTTGTTATTGGTAGATTCGAAACTGTCGAAAATAGCCGAATATTTGATTCGAAAAATTCATTTTAGTTGCATACGATTTTGGTCAAATGTTGGGTTATTTGTTTTATACAGATATTACGCCAGAATTCACTTCTGTTGCTTTATACAGCCAAGAACCTCAGGATTTACGATTACATTCAATAATGAACAGTCAAATAAATCCCTAAAGTGCGGCAAACGCACCAAAATTAAGCAAGCAATAATTGCCAACATACTCAGGAAGAAGATTCCAAGACCACAGATGCCATGGCATATCTCTGCTCATCGGAAATGGACAGGAAGCTATTGCTCACGTTCAACTCTGCGCACAATTCGGCAAATTTTCCATAAAAATTCAATATGGGCTGACCGGAAGATAGATTACGTACTTCCACATGTTGAAAACTCACCCCATTACCAATCCCTACACCAAGCGCTTTGACGGCAGCTTCTTTAGCCGCAAAACGTTTGGCTAAAAAACGCGCAGGGAATTTATGTTGTAAAAAAATATCCAGTTCAAACTGGGTTAGGACCCGCTCAG
>JBLHNW010000256.1:0-6046 GCA_047622205.1 Paraglaciecola sp. | reverse complement strand
AAAGCAGCTCATCCACTATGTTCCTTTGCAAGCCGCCGTGAATACCTCCATGTAGGCTCTGCTGAAAAATCCCTTTTTCAGAAGCTTGCACGTTCCACAGCAGATGATCTTCCAGCGAGTTCAAAGTAGCGTCTAGCTCATTTCTTGACAAAAGTGGGTTAGATTATTCAGTTTAAGTTGACTGGTGTTGATTAGAAAAAGTATCTCAAATCTTCATGACGGCCATCCTTAACTAAGCAGTGAAGAATCGGCTCACGAAAGCCTAGTTAAGGATAGTAATAATCAGAAAAAGATGTGCCTGTCCTTTCTATGCTCGCGCAATATTATATCCATGCGTCAGATGGAAGCGACTCCGTAGAGTCTATGTGTCATAAAAACAATAGACATTTTCTCAGTGCCTTGATTTATACAAACTTTCTAGCTTATCTAAAAAGTCATGTAATTTTTGGTTCATTTCGCCGTAGTCGTGATTAAGTATTACGTCTGGCTCCTCAACAAATCGATATTTTGCAGCTTCATTGAGATCATCATTTTCAATTAGCAATGCTACGACATCTTTAGTTAGCTCCATGTGACACTGAAAACCAAACACTAAGTCTCGATAAGCAACAATTTGTCTCGGACACCCTTTGCTGTATGCAATTATTTGAGCATCATTTGTTAGCCCAGGCATATCATTGTGCCAATGACCCACTTCCAAAGTTTTACCAAAGTGGTCAAATAACGGATGCTTTAGCCCAGCATCAGTTAGCACGATTGGAAACTTACCTATTTCACGTTCTGGACTATGTTCATAGTGTGCCCCTAACGCTTCACCTATCAGTTGCGACCCCAAACAAATACCAAGCACAACTTTACCGGCGTCAATGGCATTTGAAATGACGGCTTGCTCTCCTCTAGCATTGAAGTGAGTACATTGGTCAGTTGTTGTCGCAGGATCTTGGGGACCTCCCATCACAATCAGAAAATCAATATCTTCAATATCTTGGAGGAGCGGTTCGCCTTGATATACGCGAGAATAGGTAATGATATGACTATGCTTTTTTGCCCAGCACTCATAGGCTCCAGGAGCTTCGAAGTGTTCATGAATAATAAAGTGAATATGCATCTTTCTGCCTCTTACATAACGTTAGATTCCAGATCTTATATCAAACAGTTCTGGCGTGATTTATACTAACTGACACCTTATGTAGATAATTCGCCAATCATGCAAGCTAACAATCTTATAAGAGACTTTCCTAATAAACAGTTAATCACCAAAACGACTAGAATGCCTTCTGGCTACGTCGATGATTTTCACTCACATTCATGGCACCAAATAGTATTTCCACTTAAAGGGTTATTGCAATCCAATATTGGTGATAAATGCGTAATAGTCCCTCACAATGGAATGCTCTATATACCCGCAAATACAGTTCACAAATCCGTAGCTATAACAGATACGATATTCTCGGCGATTTATCTCAATCCAGAAAAATATGTTCAATACGGAGATAAGCCAAAACCCTGTCAGGTATCTTCTTTCATAAAAGAGTTAATACTGATTTTGTTTGAGGCTCATACGCTCGCTCAATCGGAGTCTAATATTTCACATTTTCTAATGGTATTACGAGACCAGATCGATGTTGCAAACAGTTATGAAATACCATTGCTGATACCTAAAGATAAACGCCTTTTATCTGTCTTTTTACAGCTTAAACAGCAGCCAGACTTACCATTCACATTAAAGGAATGGGCCACAAAAGTAGGTGCATCAGAGCGAACTCTATCCCGACTATGCTCAAAAGAATTCTCTCGATCGTTTGCATTGTGGCGGCAAAATATAAGGCTGGTTTTATCTTTACAATTGCTAGACACAAAAATGTGCATACAGGAAATTGCTATCGAATTAGGATACTCGTCTGATTCCGCCTATATATATGCTTTTAGGAAAATGTTTAATCAGACACCAAGCAAATATCGAACTGACACGTTAGAACATGGATTCGCAACTAGATCTCTAATAAGCCAGTTATAGAACAGCCATAAGGGGCAGATTAATGTCAGCCTAGATACCCCGTACCGGCACGTAGATGTCGGATAAGCGGCACCTGTTACCAAGTGCCGCTCTCCTAAGAACCCAGCGTGCAACTTTCACTGCACTAGGCTCAAGCCTCCACAAAAGCGTACTATGTTACCCGGTAACCACAAGCGATACCTTTGCAATACTAACTTGAAGCTTTGATATTTTCTGCTCTGTGACTTTCCTATCGAAGGATTGTCATTGAGCAAAGCTAAGGAGAGGCACTAACTTCAGTAGAAGTCATCATTTGCGTTTCTCAATTAACAAAGTTCTCCAAACTTTCTTGCAACGGGAGACCAGCTGGAAGTGGGCTCACTTTAGCGCCAGACATAAGTCTGTATCTGCATCATTACAATGCAGCTTTAGCTTTCTCCAGCCTCCTTTACCTGCACCACTATCGGCTATCTTCACAGATAACTTTCCCAATGGGAGAGATACAGGCTTACCGTGTTCCGTATGTCACGCAATGTCAGGTTAGATGCCCACTATAGTGCGGAGAGCGTAATGATCACGAAAGAGTACTGTCCAACTTCTTTCCCGCTCTCGTTGCCATTTTGGCCACAGCGTATAAACCACTTCCGCTGCTTCACGCATAACGCACCTTACGTGGATTCACATATGTTCATCATACTGACTCCCTAGCATTTACCCGACTCGTGGTTGTCAGGAGGAACGTCCTCTCACGATTCTGTTCCCGTCCAGTATGCTACTGGACTTCATTACATTGTCTGGCTCGCTGCTTTATTCAGAGCCATAGGGTCATCTGGTGATACAGATGGTTCACTCAAAGCGGTGAACAGCGCTTCATACGACTTCACGTCGCACGGACAAAAGCTTGTTAGAGTTAAAGTTCTTGAAGTGATGAGTGTCATTAGGGAAAATATGGCAATCGGATATGCTGTAACGCCAACTTAAGCGGCAAATAATAGCTGGCTAAAATGTGTGAGGCACGAACAACAGCCAGCTGTTATTTGTCCGTTTGAACACCTTGTTAGCTTTTCTCTACAACAACAGCTGTTCCGTAAACTAAAAGCTCTGACATGCCAGCAGCAATAGCACTTGTGGTAAACCTCACGTTGACTATGGCATTAGCACCTTTGTTTTCTGCTTGTGCAATCATTCGTCTCAATGCTTCCTCTCTTGCCTCTACTAGCATTTCAGTATAACCAGCAACTTCACCACCAATTATAGTTTTGAGTCCCGCCATAATATCTCTACCGATATGTTTTGACTGAACCATGCTACCTGTAACAAGGTCTATTGATTCAATAGTTTTATAACCAGAAATTTCTGGGGTGTTTGATAAAATCATAATATTTCCTTATAAATGATAGATAAAGCTAACGCCCAACTAAGGGGCAAATAATTGTTGGATAAAATAAGCGACGAAGGAGCAAAAGCCAACTGTTATTTGTCCTGCTTGAGTTGCTTGTGACAAGCAAGTTACGCGCTATTTTCAATTTTATTACTTGGTGCAACGTCATTTTTTAACATCAATACAATTAAATAAACAATATTAAGCGGAGGGACAATACATAACAATACACCTATTAATGCTGCAATTTTAGGTGTAGAAGTTTTACGCTTGCCTAAGTAATAACTTAAGCCACCAACGATAAAGAGAGATATAAAGACTAGTTGACCAAAAAATGTTGCATTGATATTCATGCGAAACTCCTTTTTGCATATAACGCCGTATTAAGCGGACTAAAATCACTGGTTACAACGCCGAACGTAACCAACTGTTTTAGTTCAGTTTAAACATCTTACTATGCGTTTACTCTGAACGCCACACATCTTCATAGCCATCACGATCAATAATTAAATTAAACTCTGGTTCAAGAGCTAAATACTTAATTATTTCAGGGCAATACTTTTCAAGGTGTAATGCACATAATGGTTGATAAAAATCACTATCGTCTGAAGATTCGCCACAATGAATGTACCACCCATTTGTACCATTTTCTGGTTTTACTCTTACTGCATGAATCGGTTTCAAGTGTAAAGTCTGAATAGCAATTCCAACTTTCAGGTTCATATTTACACCATAAAAGGTGGAACCATATTTTTTACAAATTGAACGTTGAGAATCTTGCATTTAACTAAACCTTAAATGACGCATAACGCCTCAAACACCGGATTGTGAATGTTGGCGGTTTTGTTGAGTGTTTTTTCAAAAAGGCCACAACATTTACAATTCCGCGTGCTTTGACTTGTTAAGAGCTAGGTGCTTAATACTTGCGCCGGGCTCATATGTAAAGAGAGGCTGCTCTTCTGTGTTTTCAGGCGTAAGGATAACCTGTTTATTCAGCGCCTTGCCAACTGTGGACATAAACTCAAAAACAACCTTTGCCCTGGCTTCGCTATCAATATCCCTAGGATCAATGTCCAGTTCAATTTCCTCAGGTATGAAGAAATGACAATTAACAGTAACCCCATCTAAGCCAATGGTTAATAGATTCGGATGATCTTGGCTCACAACTACCTCTGCGATACTTGCTGGTAATTTAGTGGGCTCACCCTCAACGAAGTAATTCAGGGTTGCTTCGCTACAACGAAGGAAGTCTATAAAGGCTTGCCAGTCGAGCAAATCAACATCCTTTATGTATAGTCCCGCAAGCTTCCGTCAGGCCTAAATTCAATTTTGTAGTCTTCCCAGATCATAATTATGTAGGGCTCTTAACAGCTTATTCAATAGCAGAACGATAATGTTTCAGGCTGCTCAATTCAAACTTCAAAGGTAACATCGCTAAGTCATTGTTGTAAATGGAATATTTTCTTGAATACGTAAGTAATGCTCAAAATACTGCCGGAGAAAGAATGCGTCTTTGTTTACGAGGTCTATACAACACTTTTAAAAATTTCGCAGTAGATTGATATGTATGAGTTTTCTCGAATGTTACAAAATTATAGATGCGTAAAAAGCTCATTTTACGTATCCTTTGACGCCAGAATTATCTCAATTTGGAGCAAATCAGTTATACCACCTTCTACGAAAAGCTAGTGGGCAACTAGTCTTTTGGGCGGCAAGTAAAGTGGGAAAAAAGATTAGAAAAAGTAAGGTTATGCTGATTGTCCCATTGCTAGCACCAATTCGTTTTGGGGCATAAGTGCGTTAACTTCAGGCCGATAAATTCCAATGGCCTATGGCAAGCGTATGTACAGACGCAACTGAGACTCGCCGTAGCTCTTTATAAAAGAAAGGGTCCATGTAAGCTCAACGATGGCTTCTGACCTCCAAGAATGAAATGCATTAAAAATAAGTAACCTTCGCTAAAAGTTTATATTCTAATAAAATATGGAATTGCCACTAAAATCACACCAACAATAAGCAACATAGTCACACTAGGCATAAAGTATGGGAATACAAAAAGCGATAAACCTATACATAATGGCACTATCGCTTTTTGCCTGCGGCCATACATAAAGTAGCCCATGCCAATACTGCCAAACAACACACTCCAAACCATAATTGATGCACTATCCATTGGGGTACCACCTGTTTGATGTTGATTGCCATATAACGTGCTGCCAATAAGCGAATTTAGTGTTAGCGGGCCATTTAAAGTCAACCACTATCAAAGATGTAAAATGTCCAACGGTAGAGCTTTGTTGATATACATGTCACTGTAAAGCTTAAATTCAACAGACAATGTCACTCGCCTTCATTGCAAAACTCACTTCAATTCAAAGGTGCCTAAATCCAGAAAAAAAGATCATATTGTTCAGACAACAGTTTGAGGCTCATGGCTATCGACATCGTCACTACTAATGGTTTGATAATTTTAGTGCCTTTAGTTAGCACCAAGCGCGAGCCGAGGGTCGCACCGATTGCCTGCCCTACCAGCATGACACCGCCAAGCATCCAAAACACTTTGCCGCCGATGGCAAAAAAGATCAACGAGGCAATGTTAGTAGAGAAGTTGAGAATTTTAGCGTGTGCTGTCGCTTTCGCAAGGCCGTAGCCCGCTAAGGAGACAAATG
>JBLHNW010000255.1:0-6053 GCA_047622205.1 Paraglaciecola sp. | reverse complement strand
CCAAACCGTATTGATTGGTAATATTATCCAGATGGCTAAAGATATCGTCTAGTAAAATGACTAAATGATCTGGGTTTCGTTCCTTAGATATTTTAGTGAAACCCTCTATATCAGCGAATAAAATACTTGCCTGTTCAAAGTGGTCGGCGATCAATGTTTCTTTATTTTTAAGTCGTTTAGCTATAGGTGATGGCAGGATGTTGAGTAACAGCTCTTCCGATCGTTGTTTTTCTTGTAGCAGTTTGGTTCTGCTGCGGTTGACGTTACGCCCGATATGATAGCTTATTAGGATGCAAGCCAAAGTAAAAAATAGCGCACCGAAAAAGCGAATTATAGGGTAGGGCGAACCGATTTGTAGCGCTGTTTGCTGGATCAGGAAATGCATACACAGAGAAACAAATACCGCATCAAACAGCAATATGCCGGCCCACATCCATTTAGCTTCGTCAGCTTCGAAAATAAAAGGGCAAACGAAAACGCCAAGGATTAAAAAATAGTGAATACCTACGTCAACTTGCCAGAGTAAACAGGAGATAAAGATATAATTGATATAAATTAATACTACCGCTATTTTTGCCAAACGTTGATGGTTTAATTTGTTTGATACCGGAATGAGTGAAAATAGACAGATATGAATAACCAATACCGGCAGTTTTAAGTGGCCGCCCTCATTCCAAAACCAAAAAGCAAACGGAATTTGCATTAGTAAAATTGTAATGATAATCAGTGAAATAATATTAGTAATACGAACTGAATTGATATTTTCAGTGATGTCGGGATTGAGACCTGACCAGATCCATATACGCAGCATGCGGCTAAGCATTTTTAAGTCCTTTTAAAAATTCGCGAATAGTAAGTGTAGACTATGAGCAAAAAAAAATGAGACTTTCGGGTCTCATTTTTTGTTGATTAGTCTGAAATCAATGCTTGTTATTGGGCACGCAGAGCTATGTTTGGTATATCAGTTGGTTTTTATAATTGCTCAACAAATTTTACCGCACGACCTATATAATTTGCCGGAGTAAGTTCCTTTAATTGCACTTTTGCATGTTCAGGAAGCGCCAGAGTGTCTATGAAATCTGCCATTATCTGTTGATTTATTTTTTTACCACGAGTCAGTTCTTTGAGTTTTTCATAGGGTTTTTCGATGCCATAACGACGCATAACCGTTTGTACAGGTTCCGCCAACAGTTCCCAATTATTGTCTAATTCATTAAGCAAACTCTGTTCATTTATTTGTAGCTTAGTGATCCCCTTGAGGGTCGACTGATAGGCGATAACCGCATACCCTACACCGACACCTAAATTTCTTAGTACGGTTGAATCAGTTAAATCTCTTTGCCAACGTGATACCGGCAGTTTTGTTGCTAAATGAGCAAACATGGCATTGGCCAGTCCTAGGTTGCCTTCTGAGTTCTCAAAGTCAATAGGGTTAACTTTATGGGGCATGGTTGAAGAGCCAATTTCTCCAGCGATGGTTTTTTGCTTAAAGTGACCAATTGCAATATAGCCCCAAATATCCCGATCAAAATCCAGTAGAACTGTATTGAATCTCGCCATTGCATCAAACAACTCAGCTATATAGTCGTGTGGTTCAATTTGCGTCGTATAGGGATTCAATTCAATGCCAAGGCTATTGACGAAGCGTTCAGCGAATTGATGCCAATCAAGATCCGGATAAGCAGAAAGATGTGCATTATAGTTGCCCACGGCGCCATTGATTTTGCCTAACAGACTGACGGCAGCGATTTGCTCTCGTTGACGTTGCAGACGGATCATTACATTAGCCATTTCCTTACCCATTGTGGTGGGAGAAGCTGGTTGTCCGTGGGTGCGCGCCATCATTGGGACTGTTTTGTACTCTATAGCTAGTTTTTTTAACTCGGCAATAAGTTTGTCGCAGTAAGGCAATATAATTTGTTCTCTGGCGTCTTTAAGCATTAGAGCGTGAGATAAATTATTGATGTCTTCGGAAGTACAGGCGAAATGAATGAATTCATTTATGGCATGTATTTCTGGGTTTGTGGCCACTTTTTCTTTAAGAAAATATTCAACGGCTTTCACGTCGTGGTTTGTTGTGCGCTCGATGTCTTTAATACGCTGAGCATCTGCTTCGTTAAAATCACTGACGATATGGCTTAGCAACTGATTGGCATCGGCGGTAAATGCCGGTACTTCAGCGATGTGTTCGCTTGCAGAAAGGCTTTGCAACCATCGTACTTCGACTTGTACACGATATTTTAGTAATCCAAATTCACTAAATATACTTCTAAGTTCAGCTGTTTTACCAGCGTATCTGCCATCAACGGGTGACACTGCGGTCAATGCGGATAATTCCATGAAAGATTCCTAAGTTGGTTGTCTATTGTGACTGTTTAATATGTTCCAGGGCTTGCTCTGCAGACAACAACATACTTTGCCTTTTGAACAGTATATGTCGTCTTCTTCCACCAAGTTGGCGCCATAAGACTGCCGCCCTCACACCGGCTAATAGCAGTGCTCGTACTTTATTTTGATTATCACTTTGTTTAAGTAAAGCAGGATCTCCTGCAACTTGAATTTTTGCACCTACCGGACTAACCACATCACTATAGATACTGGCTAAACCGCTCATCATTTGATGATCAAATAAATCCATAAAAGATTGCTGACGCTGTGTTTGAGATATTCTGTTACTCAGTTCAGCCAATATTTTTCCATTGCCACTAATTTTCCTTTCGATACTCAAAAGGTTGGCAATATAACGTGTAACTTCGGTGTCTTTGTTGTCGGTTTTATTGCTGATCTGGTTCTTTAACGTGGTAAAACCTAGCTCAAGGTTAGTGATCTCACCAAATACCTGTTCACTGTGCTCTGGGTCAGTAATAACGATACTGTTAATACTCGTTTCAAAAGCCTGTTTATCATATTGTCCCGTTCGAGCAATTTGCTTTACTAAAGCTGCGGCCTGGCAGACGCCGGCTAACGCTAAATGTTTCTCGTAAGGTTTAGTGTGGATTAGGTTTTGCATACTAACGAATGTAATTCTCTATGATTCCGCCACCAAGGCATACCTGATCAGCATAAAACACTGCTGATTGACCTGGTGTAACGGCTTTTTGTGGTTGATCAAATTCGACCAATATGGAATCGTCGGCTTGTGGTGTAAGCATGCAGGAAATATCCTGCTGACGGTAACGGGTTTTAACGGTACATCGAATGGCTTTTGCTGGGCCTTTACGATCAACCCAATCTAACTGATTTGCAATAAGTCCTGTGGAATATAATCTAGGGTGATCTGCGCCTTGACCAACAATCAATACATTGCGTTGAATATCTTTATCCACCACATACCATGGTTCCTCACCAAAATCCTTCATACCACCTATCAACAAACCTTTGCGTTGGCCTAGTGTGTGGTACATCAAACCCTCATGTTCGCCAATAGTCTGTCCTTCAGCAGTTTCTATTTGACCCGGTTGAGCAGGTAAATATTGGGCCAAAAAGTCTTTGAATTTGCGTTCACCGATAAAACAAATGCCAGTGCTGTCTTTTTTGTTATGGGTGATCAAATCTTGTTCCAAAGCAATTTCACGCACTCTGGGTTTGTCTATATCACCTACCGGAAACAAGGTTTTGGCAATATGCTCTTCACCTAAAGTGTAAAGAAAGTAACTTTGATCTTTGTTGCCATCTAAACCACGTAGCATTTTCCAGTGATCATCTTGCTGTTGTCTTTGTACATAGTGTCCGGTAGCAATATAATCAGCACCAAGATCCTCAGCGGCATATTCCAAGAAGGCCTTAAATTTGATTTCTTTATTGCACATGATATCTGGGTTTGGAGTGCGTCCAGCTTTGTATTCAGCCAAAAAGAACTCAAATACATTATCCCAATATTCTGCGGCGAAATTTATGGTGTGTAATTCAATGCCTAGTTTGTCCGCAACCGCCTGAGCATCGTGCAAATCTTCCGCTGCGGCACAATATTCGTCGTTGTCGTCTTCCTCCCAGTTTTTCATAAACACGCCTTCAACCTGATATCCTTGCTCTATTAGCAAGTAGGCGGCAACAGAGGAATCTACGCCGCCAGACATCCCCACAATGACCTTGATTTGGCTATTGTCGATGCTGCTGTCGGATACGTTTTTATTGGTCTTTGACATAAAACTATGAGTATAAATTTTGTAGTGAAAAATCGGACACGAATTCTAGCAAAATCTGTCAACTAAATCACCTCGATTGTGTAAGGTAATTTGTTATTAGCTATGGCATTTTGAGTTCACGATAGCTACCACTGTTAATGCCATCAATGGTCCAATCTCCAATACGGTAACGCACCAAGCGCAGTGTAGGGTGTCCCACATGGGCGGTCATTCGCCGTACCTGTCTATTTCGTCCTTCACTGATAGTGATTGATAGCCAAGTAGTTGGGATCGCTTGGCGAAATCGGACTGGTGGATTACGTGGCCAAATGTCGGGTTCCCCAATAAGTTCAACTTTAGCGGCCTGAGTAATGCCGTCTTTGAGCTCTAAACCGTTTCTGAGCGCCTGTAGCGCGCTTTCGTCAGGCTCGCCTTCTACCTGCACCCAATATGTTTTTTCGGTCTTGTGGGATGGGTCAGCGAGTTTATGTTGAAGTTTACCGTTATTGGTTAATACCAGTAATCCTTCGCTGTCACGATCAAGCCTGCCGGCTGCATAGATCCCTGTAATTGGGATGAAATCCTTCAAAGTCTGCCGTTCCAACTGATCTGTAAATTGTGTCAGTACATTAAATGGCTTGTTGAATAGAACGATTTTGCTAATGCCGGTCTGCTGAGGTTTTGTGGTGGTTTTACGCTTCACTACTGGCCTATCTCATTACTAAGGAGTTATTAAATCACGATTAAAATGCTGGTGGACAAAAATGTTCATCATATCCCCCATGCCACCTCAAAATGCGTTCTGCATAGGTCATTTGAGGTAGAATGTGAGGTAGTATGGGTATAACGGCTTGTTTTTACGTGAAAAACGAGCAAAACTTGTACTTGCCTTATGAGCCAATATATCATTTGCTGATCAAGTCGGTTATGAATATTTATTTGGCTTGTATTTTACAATTATGGGCCATATATATAATTGTAAAATATATGGAGTGTTGTAAGTGTGTTTACGCTTATTGCACCCCGGCAAAAATGAATCCAGTAGTTCCCTAGTTATAACATTGAGGTTTACAATGACGACACCCAAGTCAAAGATCATCTATACGAAAACTGATGAAGCACCCGCTTTAGCGACATTTTCTCTTCTTCCTATTATTCGACGTTTTGCTTCTGCCGCAGATATTGATGTAGAGCTCAGCGATATTTCTTTGGCGGCGCGTATTCTGTCGACCTTTGGTGACTATTTACCTGAGGAACAGAAAGTCACTGATGCCCTCTCTCAGTTAGGTAAACTTACCCAAGAAGCGGATACTAATATAATAAAGTTACCCAACATAAGTGCTTCTATTCCCCAGTTAAAAGAAGCGATTACGGAGCTTCAAGATAAAGGTTTTAGTATTCCTGATTTTCCAGAAAACCCACAGAGTGAAGAAGACCAAAAGGTTAAAGCTCTGTACGGCAAAGTGCTAGGTAGTGCAGTAAACCCGGTTTTACGTGAAGGTAACTCTGATCGCCGTGCGCCCACAGCAGTTAAAAATTACGCTAAAGCTAATCCTCATTCTATGGGAGCTTGGAGTCAGGCATCTCGGACACATGTGGCACATATGCGCAAGGGTGATTTTTATTCCGGTGAAAAGTCAGTAACGGTACAAAATGCCGGACATGTACGGATCGAATTTAGTGACGAAAACGGTCAGGTTACGGTGCTTAAACAAAACGTAGATTTGCTCGCAAGTGAAGTTATCGACGGCATGTTTATGAGTAAAAAGGCGCTTTGTGAATTTTTTGAAGAGCAAATTACTGACGCCAAAGAAACCAACATACTGTTTTCACTGCACGTCAAAGCGACAATGATGAAAGTGTCTCACCCTATTGTTTTTGGACATTGTGTAAAAGTTTTTTATAAAGATCTGTTTAATAAACACTCTG
>JBLHNW010000254.1:0-6075 GCA_047622205.1 Paraglaciecola sp. | reverse complement strand
GTTGTTTTTCTTTACCCTCAAATTTAAAGACAAAAAATAGTTTCGGCCTGCCTCTCCGGTATGCGCTTCGCTTAAATGCATCCTGATTCTTAACGCGCTTCATTCTGCTTTTTTAAAACATGTGCTGCTTACACTCAAATCCATGCCAGTTGTACGATTAAATTACTGTGTGTTTCTGGAAACATTCAAAGCGGAAAGGAAAGCAGCAGCGAAGCTGCCGAAAACTAGTATTTGAAATTAATATACTCCCCCTTTTTCCAGTTGTTATTTAAGTTAACCCTGTAAATTCAAACATTATGGCGGCACTTACCTTGAAGTTGCTGAATCTCGTGGGTAATCAGGAAAATTTAATTTGTCGATTGACCATCATGGCTGTACTGTTAATTCGCCATTGTTAATTCCTTAGCCAGAATCAATAGTATCTCAGGCATAGGGCTACTGTGAGGCCTGTTTCCTCACTATTAATAGTGTTGATATTTAGTAGTAAGATCTGAGCCTTATCATTCAGTATTTGCTATTCAAATCCCTTCACCAATATCGAGTTTGCCGTGCTTCCCGCCTCGCGATTCTTTGATATCTCTTGATACTCATCTGACATTAACCAAGTTAGAGCGCTTTTCTTTGAAGGGAACTCAATGATAACCGAACGAGTGGCCTCCCACTCCCCTGCCAGCACAATTGGCTCTTCGTCAACGCTGAGCATCTTGCCATCATACTTTTCAAATACCTCAGCAAAGCCACTTTCGTACTCGTCATATTTACTTCGATCATGAATGGTAAGTCTTGAAACTATGTAAACCGTCATATTATTTTTTCCTGAGTTTTAAAGCGCAAAAGAAATCGATGGGGCAAAGTGGTATATATCTATCATAAACCAGCTTTATTGACAGTTAAATCGCTGCCTGAAGGACAAATCCTTGCCAACTAGCGCAATACTTCCCCAGCATCGAAATGTTAAAAGTTCACCGCAAACTAGCCATTCTCAATGCCAACTCGACTCATCTTCACAACGAATGAAACTCACTGCTTTTCCATCAGCGACAAACTGACGAATACGCCATGGTCGACCATCTTCATCCAACTCCACCAATCCAATACCCGGAGCATTGAGCAAGCGGCGACCTGGGCTTTCACCGTCAGGTTTCCGAGGGATAATTCGCATTTTCCGTCGCCCGGTAAACCAATTCAACGGGGAACGAGCTGAGTATAACCAGCGATTTAAATAGTCCAGGTAAAGCAGCAATCGCTTCGGAAAAGAGTTGCGAAGACCACTACTGCAAATCTGCCAAATATCGGGGCCGTGACTACTGCCGCGCAACTCAACATCATAGACAAAAGAATAATGGACATCTCCGGACAGTATGACAAAATTTTGTGGTGTTTTTGGGTGGCGAAATACATTCAGAATACCGTTTGCCGTGCCGGGGTGGTTCATCCAGTACTCAGCATCGACCATCAATGCCTTTCCAAACCAAGTAAATATTCGCTGAATAACTTCGATTAGCTTAACGCCATAAATCGGTGATGTTGACACAAGTAGCACGGAAGAGTGACCTCTCAAACTACGCTGTAAATCAGTCAAAGCCTCCCAATCCAGCAACCCTGATGGTTTATGTGCAGCGGATTCAGAACGCCAGCGCCGGGTGCGCGTGTCAAGCACGATCATAGGGGGAGCAGTTGGCCATTCATAACTCCAGCACTCAAAACTTAATAGCTCTTCAATTAGAGCATCGTAATCGGCTTGCCCCGGTTTTTTAAGAGCGTGATTGACCTTTGTTAGTAGTTGCTTATCAAAATCCTCAGGACTGTTGCCCCAGCCCTGATTTATCAGATAAGCTAGCAGCCCATTACCAACGACCCGTTGAGAAAATGGGTGCCCGTAAACGGCTTCTTCCCAATCTCTATTAAGGTTCCAGTCATCGGTTATATCGTGATCATCGAAAATCATCGCAACAGGAATATGTGCAAGCAGTCTTCTCACATCAGATAGATGTTTAGCAAAAGCCTTTAACACGGACGATTCTTTATCGTAGAGGGCCTGCTCGTTAGCATCCAGCGATACAGGCACATCAACATTTATCATTTGCCAGGGTATGGGTGACCAAACCAGCAAATACATTGCAAGATATTCACCTAAGGTAACTAAGTGATTACCGGCGGTATCAGTAGTAAACACTGGTTTTTTAACGCCACCAAAAAAATTCTCGAACAGCGCATGATTGTGCTCAACCTTGGGTAGCAAATTTTCCCTGCGATAATAACTATCAGTGTGATTGTACAAAGAGTTTGAGTCTGAAATCCCCTCAAGCTCCAAAGGGCTGAGCATTTCCGGCGGTAATTCCAGCAGTTCCAACAACTGATGTATGGCGCACAACATCGGTCCGGCCACATCGTCCCCATAGATTTGGTCTCCAGACATAACCAACATTGATGGCCAAGCAGCCTCTTCAGTATTGCCTGCGTCCTCATTGGCCAAAATACGGCCTAGCAAACGCTCTGCCTCCACTAGACCATCACCTGAGTCATGATGAGGTTTACGACATGAACCATGCAATACACTTGAAATACGACTTGGAATCATAAACCCAGGAGTTGAACGACCGGGATAGCAAAGATCGGGATCCAATTCTGTTGTGCTGCTCCAGTCATCATCTGGCGTATCTTCAAAATTTAGATCTACCTGGTAACTGATCCAACAATCCTCAGGCAGAGGCTCCGTTAAAGACAGATCAAGCAACAAGTAAAAAAGCTTACCTCCCACTTTAAGTAAGGTATATCCCCCAGTGTCTGGGTTTAACTCGATGTTTAATAGTACTTCGCTGCCAGCCGAGAGTTTTACTCGAACATTTGCCGGGGCACTAACAGCGAACCAAAGAGCGACTCCATTCGGCGTGGCTCGGCGAAGAATAGGCCCTGCCAATACAGGGGGAACAGAAATAGCTTTGGCGTGCATTAACTTTCCTATTGAGACTTTGTTTTATACCCATGCTACCTCAAACTGCGCATTTCAGCGGGAGTTTAAAGCCATGTAGGCAAGATGACTGTTTGTAGGCGCCCTAAGTTTAAAAGAAAGAGGGGAGTCTAAGTCAAAAATAGTCACCGCCGCATAAATGGCTTTAAAACCCGCACGAAGGGAGCGACTGAGGCACTCCACTTCTGCGTTATTCTCTTTCAGAAGGTAGCCGATATTCCTTCAAGAGGACGCCTTGCATCGAAGTACTCCAGTCGCTCTGAAACCGTCATTTTGAGGTGGCATGGATATAGATAGGCTAATAGCTGGAGCAAGCAATCTTAAAACTAAATAGATACCCAACATATCACGCTTGCTTAGTCTAAGAAACTGAGCCAAGTGTGAGGAGTTGTTGGACAGACATAACCTTCAGACCGGTAATGGCTTAAGTTTTGTTCGCATTATTCAGTTCGCTTGCTGTTATAGTTTTAAATATTCGCGTAGTACTTCATTTAATGCAAATAACCATTTTCTTGGCTCTTCATCTGATTCTTTAAAGCGAACGGCTTCAATAATATTTAAGATAAAATACATGCCTTGATATATAGCGAGACAAGTTGGGTCACTGGCTTTCAGCAAATTCTCTCCATACCCCTTCCAAAATGCATCTGGCACGCCATATAGAAGTAAAACTCAGTCACTGATCGGGTCACCCCAAAAAGCCCGTTCTCCATCAATTACTGCCTTTAGATAAATATCCTCACCGACCCCATCAATAATTACATTTCTCGGCCAGAGATCACCGTTTAGTAGTTTAGGCGTTTTAACCTTATCCAATAATTGCAGACAATGTGGCAAGTAACTGAGATACGTCCCGATTTCTTCACAATAAACATCAAGTCGCCGACAATCTTCAACCATGCCTTCAACATTATTTTGCTTGATTCAACAGGTGTTGCAGGCACAGAAGCATACCACCATTTAACAATGGGCCAGCCGATGCAAATTACGCTAGGCAGAACGATCTTACCTACAGAAGTTATAGTAAATATTTCGCCATTGAATCAGAAGAATGCAGGCTTTGCACGGATGTGTCTTAAAGCAATAAATGGTGATGTTTAAAATATTTCATATCCATGGCAATGAGGTTACTACGCCTAAGGCGGTAATCAATGACGCCCTATTCTAGAATCATTGATGTCCTTTATCGATGGTGTTCCCATTTGCCCCATAACCATTGCCAGTTCTGCACGTAAGATATCTAAAACGCTTTCCACACCCGCTTGTCCAAAAGCAGACAAACCCCATAGGTAGGGTCTACCAATACACACAGCATCAGCCCCCATTGCTAAAGCCTTAAATATGTCAGTACCTCTGCGGAAACCACTATCAATCATTACAGGTACTCGTCCGCTCACAGCATTAACGATTTCGGGTAAACTATCGAGTGTTCCCCAACCACTGGCTTCCGCTCGACCACCATGATTGGAAACGATTATGGCGTCTGCACCGTGCTTTACCGCACTTTTGGCATCTTCCCCGGTGACAATGCCTTTAATGACAACGTTCATGGTAGTGACTTCTTTTAAACGACCAATGTAATCCCAGGTCATTCCCGGTGTGTCAAATTGCTCGACTTTGGCCCCTGTCTCAAAATACATTGGTTTATTATCAAAGTATTTCTCAGACGATGAGTTATCGTGGCAATTAGAACAGTCTCGAGTATCTGTGCCAATATAGCGGTTCATCATTACCCTTTTGCTTCCAGAATTAAGGTCAACGGTTAACACCACCGCGGGCGCGCCTGCTTTTTCGGCTCTTTTTACTACTTTTTCGCCAACTGAAAAATCACTGGTTGGATAAAGTTGCATCCACACAGGTCCACCTCGAGCGGACATAACATCTTCAATTGAACTCGTCGTGACATTCGAAAGGATTTGTAAGTGATCACGAGAACGGGCTGCTTTAGCGACCGCAATTTCTCCTTCTGGATGAAAAGCCCGTTGACTGCCGACCGGAGCAAGGACAATCGGTGAAGTTAATTTCTGGCCAAGCAAATTTATACTCGTATCGATATTTGATGTATCTACCATTCTTAACGCTCTTAGATAGATTTTTTCAAAAGCGTCTCTATTGGCATGCAAAGTTTCATTCGCATCAGTACCAGTAGTCATGTAACCCCAATGCGCTGGCGGTAGAATACTCTTTGCGACTCTTTCAAAATCGAACACATCAAGTGCTAACTTAGGATCGTTGATTAAAGTGAATAAAGACTTATCTGATATATTCGAGCCCATTGAGTCCCCTCCTATTTGAGAGGCAGCTAGGAACTGTGTAGGATAAAGGGCAGCTAAAAACGGACTGGCGGCTAAGTATTTAATCAATTTACGACGAGCGATAGCTTGAGCATTCATATAATTCTCTTTTAGTTAATTCTCAACTAATTCAGACAATTTACTGCAAAAGCTGATAAAAATTATTAGCTTTAGTCATGCCGTAATTTTGTACTTATTAAACTTATTATAAATGACAGTCTAATGCTACGCTTAACTGGTTTCGGAACACTTAGATGAATCATACACTTAGCCTTGTTTACTCCGGATTATTTGTAATAGATTTGCGAACCGTAGTTGCGACATTTACTACGCTCCTTGATACTTTCTTGGTTTATGTTTACCAGGAGCGCTGTTACTTTTAGATCTAGCCCAATACAATACTTCAGGGACTCCTCCCTAAATTGGCTTTAGAAATCAGTTTAAATTGAGTAAAAAGCTGGTGTTCAGCCAATACCTTGGCTGTGTAAGGCCTAGCTATTTTCGCCACCAGCCACCACAAAAAATTCACGTTGATTCCCTGTTTAAGAGCAGGCATAGTGCCTGCGTTGTATTAACTTTTTAGATTATGAGCGTTTGCATGTCCCTCCCCCTTTATCAAAATTTTGTTGATGGTCAATATCTTAGTAACCAAAGCGGTGAACGTTTTGATGTCATTAACCCCGCTAGTGGCCTAGTCATTTATCAAGTTGAAGTGGCTGATGAGTCTGTCAAACAAGCAGCTATAAAAAGCGCTCAGCATGCTTTTGTTATTTGGGCGAAAATGTCGGGCATAGAACGCAGTCGTATATT
>JBLHNW010000253.1:0-6108 GCA_047622205.1 Paraglaciecola sp. | reverse complement strand
TAATGCACAAATCAGTGTTCAATTAACACCCCGTGGTTTTACCGTTAGCGATAATGGTCCAGGTATTTGTGATGTCGAAAAAGAGAAAGTTTTCCAGCGCTTATATCGCATCGAAAAGAGCCGGCAGGTTGTAGGCTTTGGCTTAGGTTTAACCTTAGTAAAAGCGATTATTCAACTGCATAACGGAAAAATTGAATTACTCGATAATAAGCCAGGATTAATCGTAAATGTTGAATTTATAAAGTTAAAGAAAACGACAACGGATGAAAGCATCGATCCGAATATAGCTGATGCTTAGCGTCAGCTAAAATATAGCGAGTCATTAGCTGCATAAGAAAGCTCTTGTCTGTTAAAACAGACAAAATGAATACTTCATAAATTCAGTCAAGGCTTAAAACGCAACTCACTAATTATGGGCGATGGATTCATTCCCCCATTATGATGGACATTGTTGAAGAAGCTAGACTGTACTTCCGATTGCTATGCTCTCAATCTGCGTTGCCAAAACGGTGAACCCGCCCAACGTTTCTCTTTTGCGTAAAACATATTCCTTAGTGAAAGATAATCTTCAAAGTTGTTATAAATATCTTTTTGATACTGTTGGAGCAGCTTTGAAATCCTTTCATCTTTTTCTTTGAAACTTTGGCTCACTAAAACCGCAGCTTGTGCAGATGAGGTCATCGCAAAACCAAGACCCATAGATGATATTGGATCAAAAGAACATGCTGCATCGCCGACAGAAACAAAATGTTTAATATGGTCAAATTGCGTTTGAGTACTGTTGGCTTTACGTACCCAAAGTTCAATATTGGCAGGGAGTTCGTTGCGCAAAAAATGCTTGGCATGGTTAGTTTCTTGCAAAGCTGATAACCACTGTTCAGGGCGGTTCATACGCAATGATGATAGCAGATCTGAATCCGAAAAAAACGTCACCACGGCATGTTGACTAGGCAATGCCGCAATGTACCACCAGCCATGCTTTGTGCTTTCTATCACTTGCTCTCTGGGCAAACGAGTATCGCCTTTGCAACGCACGAACGCACCAACGCCCGTGAGTTTATCGAGTGACTGACGTTGGCTTCCCACTTTATTGATTACGGTAGAGTTTCGACCTGATGCATCAATGATAAAACCTGTATTAAGAGTGATTTTGCCATGTTCTTTATGTTGAACGGTCACTTGCCACCCAGCTTCTTCTGAGAATGTCATATGCTGTAATTTCGAACGCGGATATATGATACCTCCACGCCCTGCCACTGCGTCGATTAGCGTTAAATCGAATTGTTCACGGTCTACTTGATAGGTGCTCATATCCGCAGCAAAGATAGCATGCCGTTGTGTTGCGGTGTCACTCCCCCAAAATGCGATAGTACTTTGGGTTTCAGTAAAGCAATCTGCATTGAAACAATCTTTAGGGACTTGTAAATAGTCAAGTAGAGGAAATAAAGTCGAAGATACGCTTTCACCAACACGCAGTTTTTGTAAATCTGATTGTTCGATGATTGCGACACGTAAATCACTATGGTTTAGTAAGGTTAGCGCTGCACTGGTTCCCGCGGGTCCTGCACCAATGATCAGAACGTCATATGAATGATTAATCTGTTGAGTCATGATGATTCTCTTTCGATTGATATAAGCATAGTTAAAAATGAGAAAACACCTATTGGTGCTTCTCATTAACAGCATTAGCGTCTTTGTCGGGTACCGCTTCTGGGTAATGGCATTCCGCCATCTGGTTTTGGAATAGACTTGAATGCTCTTTTCTCTAATGCCTTTAACAGCTTATTTCCACGTGATGTAGATGCCATCTTTTGTAAGTCTTGCTTGATGTAGAAAACAGGAATAGTTGTTTCTTCATCCTGTTCGTTATGAGAAATAGTGCTGATAGGTACTTCCTCGAATTCGAACAGGTCGTTGTTCCGCTCTGTCTCTACAAAGTAAGGAAATTGCGTTGTTTGTGAATTAACGTTACGAATAAAAGCAAGTGCAGACCAGTGTTCTACCATTTGTCCGAAACTATTAATACCACGAGCATAGTTCATTTGCTGTCCAGCGGGTAAATGGCTTGCCGCTTGTCCTTCTGCAGTGACTTCTCCACTAAGAACATCCCATGGACTTTGCGGTGGCCACCAGTAGTTATAGTATGTTGGTGGTAAAGGCGTACCATCCAGTTTATTTACGTCAGGGTCCGTGAAATTCACATATTGAATCGTACAGTTAAAGAAATCGGCCTGCCACGGACACGCCATACGCTTAGTTAAATCGCCGGGTTCACAACCATCGGCAGCTGCACATTCATCACGTGAAGGCGACAATCCTGTCGTATCGTATCCTTTAATACCTTTGTAATCTTTTATCACGTAAGGTTTCTCGTAAACGGCTTTATTTTGCAAACTCCAGGTAACTTCAATGCCGGGGCACATTGGCAAACCAACACAGTTGCCCACCGCAGCCTGATCCTTCGGGTTTATACCAGGGAAGTTGGGACAATCATCAACTGCAAAGTTACCTTCAGCCCATTGTTTTAAAAAGAAATGCTGTGTTTCGCTAAGTGTTAAGAACTTATCTATTATATTATTTTCTGCATTGCTTACAGAGTTACTACCTGAATTTAGTGGCATTGTCGGAAATGAGCCTTCATTGCCTTCACTAAATAGAATCTGGTTCGTTTGCTCTGAGGGAGAAGCACCTGAAGTTGCTGGCTGTCGGAAGTAATTGAAATACGCCATGCGATTATTTTTATTTGCTACAGAGTTATCTTTAAAGTCAAAAATATTAGAGAAGAATGCCGACATAGATTGGACATTTGATACCCATTGATAACCACGAATACGCTCAATAATAGGCTGAATGTCTCGATAATAATTGACTTGATATGATATTTGAAACTCGCCATTTGCATAAAGCTCAGGCTGCAGATTCAGTTCTCGTACTGCCACATCGAGCATGGTATCGCTGAGATTTGAAATATTTACAATTTCAGGTGCAAAATCAGGAGAACCAACGATAACCCAAGCGGTCAAGATAATAGGTTCTGCTTGGTCTCTTAGTTTGACCGCACAATAAACTGGGCCATCAGAAATATCATCATGCCAAGTATCGGCTCCGCCATAACTCGTTAACTCTTCTGAACCTCCAGCATGACCAAAAGCACCAATAACAATCAATCGCCCTTTGTCATCGGTAACAAGATCGCCAAGTGTTTCAACTAACTTTCCGTAGAAAGTTTGGCCAATTTTTGGCTTTTCAGGGAATTGCGCAGGATAATTTGCGGGTACTGTTTCCTCAGTAAATGCGATGGTTCTTTTATGGCTGCCACTTTCATCAACAGTCAGTGTGCGCGGTCCGGGGTCGACAATGAGACTCTGCCTATTGTCACCAGTCACCTTTTTATTTCTCCAAGGTGTATCACGAACTTCGTAACTGTTATCTTTGTAAAGTATGTTGCCTTGCAACTCGTTAAACTCATACCAAGCGGCTTTTTTATTCGCGAGGTGAACCGTCCATTCAAGTGATTCAACGTTAGTAGAATTAATGGTTAGTTCATCTCCTTGCTCATCGAAAATTTGAAATAACTGCCCTTGGCGCTTAACTTGACCGGCATTATCCTTGAATGTTTTAACTGGACCTATTTTATTGCCGTATTCATCACATTCAAAAGGTAAGCCACCAATTTTGTCGGGGGCAAGATAGAATTCTTCTTCACTGTTACCTAGCCTTGCTACTCCGATTGCCGGAAAGATGGAATAACCCATAACATTCGCTCCTTGAAATTAAAAGTTAGTTTTGTGCAACGAAAGAACATTGATATTGCGTAACTATCGTGTTCCAAGTCCCTCATGGATCTTCGATGCTAGATAAGAGTAGTAAAAAAAACAGAAGCTGTTGGAAAATATTTTTCTATCCCCCGCCCCTTAATAGCAACATTGGGTGACTCGTGCGGAAACTAGGTACAAAGTAAATACATGCCCTTGCATGATGAGTTATTTACAGACTAACAACGATCTAATTAGTTGCAGAAGCTTTATATGTATATATGCACAGTTAACACGCACGCCTGACCTACGAAAACACCAATCCGTCTATTTTCGTTATAATACAAAGTTGTCCGATGTAATGGTGCCTGACCCATTAGCCTAATCGTTATTATGAGACCAATGCCCGACTCTGCTCCAGAGTACAACCTTTAGTAATCAGGCTCTACCGGTTAAAAGCATCACTTAACCAATTGAATCCATAATCGTATATCGTCACGAACTTCGGACAGTGGGCGAACTCCGGCTTCCAAGATCACATCATGAAATGCAGCAATATTAAAATCATTGCCTAAGAGCTCTCTAGCTCGCTTTCGTTCAGATAGAATCATATCCGCCCCCAACATATAGCTCAGCGATTGACCCGGCATCGCAATATAACGGTCCACTTCGATTTCAATCTCCTGACGTGACATAACCGTATTGTCCATCATGAAATTTATTGCATCCATACGCGACCAGCCACGCAATTGCAGTCCAGGTTCAACAATAAGACGACTCGCAGCCCAAAGGTGCTTAGCAATCATGCCTTGACGATCATACGTTGAGGAGTAAAGGTCCATTTCATCCGCTAAATACTCCCCATAGAGTGCCCACCCTTCAAGAATACCGGCATTATATCCCTTCGATGGAGCCTTTCGAGGATATGTCACCCATAGATGATGCCCAGGGATGCCTTCATGAAAAGCGATCACCTCCGCCATAAGACGTCGTTCATTTGGCCGTGATGTATTAATGATGTATTTGGCTGGTGAGTTTTCCTGAGCTTTAGCGTAATAACCTGCAGGTGCAGAATCTTGCAGGTACTTGGGCATTTCACTCACAATAAATTTCTGCGTTATTTTCTTTGAAAATGACAATTGGGTTCTACTTTGTGCCCGCGTTAAAGCCATCTCAGAAATAGATACTAACTCATTGCCGCTAGTGTTGTTATCTTCAGTGGATGTACGCAGAGCTTTAAGCATGCTCTTTATCGTATCGCCATTTTGACCTGTTGCAAGCAGTTGCTGGCGAGATTCATGGAGTAACCGTTGACCAACATCTTCGATATCTTTTTGGGAAAGATTCAAAGTCGTCCACCATGACACCGCTGACAAAAAACAGTCAGTCTCACCGTTGAATTTGGATAGGCTCGGATCATTGCTTGTTGCTGGAAGATATTCTTTTTTAAGAAATTGATTAAAATCTGACACTGAAGGTACGATATTATTGCTGATCAAAGTGTTCCACTGGGCCGCATTATTATCTGTGGAGGATTCGAAAGTGTACTTAGAATTTTTCATAGTGAGATCAGACAACAGATCGTGAACTTGTTGCTGCACTCGAACAACTACCGCATGCGGAGCGGTTTCTTTAGAGCCTATACCTAATCTTAGCGTTTCTATCGCTAATGTTATTGCTGCGGGGACTTGAGACCAACTAATAATGGCCTCTTTTGCGGCTTCAGGTCCCGCGACGACAGTGCTTTGCCACTGCCTAGGCCACTTGACTTGCCAACCAATCACCTGATTAAGATGACGTAAATCAGTATTACAATTTCTAAGCGATTGCGCAGCAAAGCCACTATCCGCAACAAGTTGCTGACCATGCACATTGCTACAAAACATCATAGGTGCAATCAGAAAACCGATCAAAGATCCTTTTACTTTCATACTCACTCCTTGAATGATAAACCTGCGGATATTTATGCTATCGAGGTTTATATATTTTGCAGGCCAAATTTCAAAAACTGATGATACCTTTGCTTAATATTGTCACTTAATAAAACACATCTTCCGTGTAAACAATAGCACTCTAAATGAGTATAACTAGCGGTGACTTTAACGAAAAATGTAAGGGATTAATTAAGGCTATATGCTAGCTAAACCGTCCTCATAGCCATAACATAGCCATCAGCCTTAGGGTACATGGTTCACTTTGACTGAACTCGAACGCAGAGTAACTGAACAAATAATTTACGATTTCCCCAACAAAACATGATGTATTCCAAATTAGTCACTAAAAAATTAAATAATAAGTGCGTTTGCCGCTAAATATTGTTACTACAGGCACTCTTTAAGTCCTTTCGGTATCT
>JBLHNW010000252.1:0-6109 GCA_047622205.1 Paraglaciecola sp. | reverse complement strand
GACGCACTTTCATGGCTGTTTCCATTAATATCACCTATTAAATTCTCCAAGCTAAAGCTTGGTATTAAACTACAAATAGGTGGGTCAATTTTCGGTGCCAATTAACCCCTTAGGTGGGTCAGTTTTACATGCTCATTAACACGATAATCTTCCAAACTGATTAAAACTGACGCTGACCCTTTTTGACGGGTAATCATTATAGGGCTGTGGTCATCATGTACCTTGTCAAATATCTTGGATAAATTATTGCGTAAATTGGTATAACTAATAGAGTCCATGATTAAGTTCTCATACTCTAAATTACTGAATTTAGTATCATATATGTACAGAAATAAGTACATGTTGCAGTTTCTAAGGTAGAAAAGAGTAGGTGTGAATCATAGAACTGTTGGAAATTATATTTAATTTACAGATATTTTATAGAAAAATCATATCTTATTGATTTTATTATCTAATTTTCAGACGCACCAAATTAGTAGTGTTTTGGTGCACATTTAGCCGATAAATTAGTTTTTATGGCCCTGCTAACTCGCATTCCACCGTAATCAAAAACCCCAAATGCACCATTATTGGCTATAGTGTTTCATGAGATATAGGGTCATGGAATAAAACGCACTATCAAGATTCGAGTACAAACAAGTATGAGATTATCGATTAGGGCCTAGCAGGTTTTGGGGTTGTACGTACTGGTCAAAATCTGCCTTACTGAGAAATCCCAATTCCGAGATAGCCTGCTTGAGACTGATATTTTTCTGATGTGCATATTTTGCTGCTTCAGCCGCTTTGTCATAGCCAATATGTGGAGTGAGGGCAGTGACCAGCATCAGTGAGTTTTCCAGATAATAGTCCAGCTTATCGGTGTTGGCTAAGATGCCTTCCAAGCAATGCTCCTGAAAGCTTTTCATGGCATCCACAAGTAAATGCATCGATTCCAGCACTGTTGTAATGATCAGCGGTTTGTAGACATTTAACTGGAACTGGCCTTGGCTGTTAGCCATCGTGACTGCCGTATTGTTTGCGATCACCCGGATACAGACCATCGTGAGCGCTTCCACCTGAGTGGGATTTACCTTGCCAGGCATGATGGAACTACCAGGTTCGTTGGCAGGAATACTGATTTCTCCTAAACCGCAGCGGGGGCCAGAATTCATCAAACGCACATCGCTGGCGATTTTATACAGTGAACTTGCTAATAGCGATAATTGATTATGTAGACTCGTGAGCGCTTCATGAGACGCAAGTTGACTAAATTTGTTATCAGCTTCAGTAAAGTCGAGTCCAGATAATGTGTTGATTTCATCAATAACAGTTGCTGGCCACGCAATGCTGCTATTGAGACCTGTTCCTACTGCAGTACCACCAATGGCCAAAGTGGCAACCGCTGGGCCACTCGCCTCTAGCTGTTGTCGAGCAAATTCGAGTTGACAACTGTAGGCACTAAATTCCTGCCCGAGCGTTACAGGTGTCGCATCCATCATGTGGGTGCGTCCTATTTTTAAAGTCTCTTTAAATAGATCCGCTTTGTGCGCCAAGGCCTTTCCCAGTTCATCAACTGCAGGTAACAACTTATGTTGCAGAACCCGGCTTGTGGTGACATGCATTACCGTGGGAAATACATCATTGGAGGATTGTGATAAGTTAACATGATCATTCGGATGCACTGGGGATTTACTGCCTAGAGCTCTCCCTGCTTCATGATTGGCAATGTTGGCAATCACTTCGTTCACATTCATATTGGTCTGAGTGCCGCTGCCGGTTTGCCAAACTGACAATGGGAATTGGTCGTCATACCCGCCATTGCTGATCGAATCACATGCCAATTGAATAAGTTCTGCAGTTGTCGAATCGAGATGTCCCAGTGAGTTATTGGCGATTGCTGCTGCCTTTTTTACCAGTACAAAGTCATGAATAAACTCACTGGAAAATGATTGATTTCCGATCGCGAAATTTTGAAGCGAGCGCTGGGTTTGTGCTCCCCATAGCTTATTCGAAGGTACTTGTATGCTACCCAGACTATCCGTTTCGTTTCGAAATTTCACTTTGTCAGTCATGTATTCTTTCTTTGACCTGTTTCATCACTGTGAAAGCTTATTGACTACATACGGCATGATGCCACCACTTGTGAAATAGGCAACTTCGAGCGCCGTATCAAGGCGACAAATCAATTCACAGCTTTGCTTGGTGCCGTCTGTGTCAATAATTTCCATCATAACTTTCATGCTGGTACTGACTTTTTCCAAACCCAATAGATTAATACTCTCATCACCACTCAGCTTTAGAGTCTTACGAGTGATACCAGGAGCAAATTGCAAAGGGAGAACTCCCATGCCCGCGAGATTGGAGCGATGAATTCGCTCGAAGCTTTCCGCAATTACTGCTTTCACACCCAGCAAAGCAGAACCTTTAGCCGCCCAATCCCGACTTGAGCCAGTGCCATATTCCTTGCCCGCTATCACAACCAATGGCGTGCCTGCTTGTTTGTAAGTCATAGCAGCTGAATATACGCTGATGGCTTTAGTGGCAGGCGCTATGCGAGTGTAGCCACCTTCTATACCACTCAACATCTCATTGCGAATTCGTACATTGGCGAAGGTTCCACGCATCATTACTTGATGGTTGCCGCGACGTGAGCCGTAGGAATTGAATTCTGATGTTGGAATATTTCTCTCCAACAGGTATTCTCCGGCCGGGCTTTTTTCAGCAATTGATCCGGCTGGTGAGATGTGATCAGTTGTTACTGAGTCACCGAGCAACATCAATATCCGAGCATCGAGGATATCGCTAGCGTCGGCTTCCAATTCACAAAACGGTGGCTTTTGAATGTAAGTCGATGCGTCATCCCATGCGTAAGTTTTATCAGAGCTGACTGGAAGGCTATTCCATTCGGCATCACCGCTAAATACGTCTGCATAACTTTTGTTAAACATGTGATTTTCTACAAGACGCACAGCAGCAGCAATCTCATCAGAGTTTGGCCAGATATCTTTTAAAAATACATCATCGCCATTGCTTCCTTGTCCGAGCGGTTCGGTACTCAAATCGATGTTGGTCGTACCGGCCAAAGCAAAAGCTACCACAAGAGGTGGCGACGCCAGCCATGCTGCCCTCACCTTTGCATGAATGCGCCCTTCGTAGTTACGATTTCCAGACAGCACTGCACTAACTGTCATATTGCCTTCGTCAATTGCTTGTTCGATAGGAGCGGCTAATGGGCCTGAGTTGCCAATGCATGTCGTGCATCCATAACCGACTAGATTAAATCCCAAGTCATCCAGACTCGACTGCAAACCCGCCTTCTCGAGATAGCTTGTTACCACTTTTGAACCAGGTGCCAATGAAGACTTCACCCAGGGTTTGCGTTGCAAGCCAAGTGCTATTGCTTTCTTCGCGACTAAACCTGCGGCCATCATCACTTCCGGGTTGGAAGTGTTGGTGCACGAAGTAATGGCAGCAATAACGACATGGCCATCACTCAATGTGTAATCTGCCCCAACTACTTCGACTTGTTTTATGTTGTCACCACCAACAAGTGTTTTTAGTGCTGATTTCAAATCAGGTAACGGTACCCGGTCTTGGGGGCGTTTGGGCCCAGCTAGACACGGAACGACAGTACTGAGATTCAATTCCAAGGTGCTGCTGTAGACAACTTCTTCATCGTCGCGACGCCACAGCCCCTGTTCTTTGCTGTAGGCTTCGACCAGTTCCACGGTAGTTGCGTCGCGTCCGGTTAAACGCAGATAGTCAAGTGTCCTGTCGTCTACCGAAAAATAACAACACGTTGCTCCGTATTCTGGAGACATGTTGGCGATGGTGGCACGATCAGCCAGTGTCAGATGTTTCAGACCGGAACCATAAAATTCTACAAATTTACTTACTACACCATGCTTACGCAACATCTCTGCCACAGTTAATACGAGATCAGTTGCAGTAATGCCTTCGTTAAGTTTTCCACTGAATTTGAAACCAACAACTTGTGGAATATTCATGGAAATTGGTTGCGCCAACATCGCCGCTTCTGCTTCGATACCTCCGACTCCCCAACCCAATACGGCCAGGCCGTTGATCATCGTAGTGTGACTGTCAGTACCTACCACAGTATCTGGAAAGGCAAACTGCTTTCCATCCTTCTCGGTACTCCAGACAGTACGAGCAAGATACTCCAAATTCACCTGATGACAGATACCTGTGCCTGGTGGCACGACACGGAAATTGTCGAACGCTTTCTGTCCCCAACGAAGAAATTGATAGCGCTCACTGTTGCGCTCCATCTCGATTGCAACATTTTCAGCATAGGCAGTATCAGTAGCGAAACGATCAACCATCACTGAATGGTCGATAACAAGGTCAACTGGGTTCACTGGATTTATAACACTGGGATCACCGCCATTGGTCTTCACCGCATCCCGCATCGCTGCTAGGTCCACCACAGCTGGTACGCCTGTGAAGTCTTGCATGAGAACGCGCACAGGCATGAACATGATTTCACAGTTTTCATGCTGGGTATTCTGCCAGTCAATCAATGCCAAAACATGAGACTCATTGATAACCTGGTCATCCAGATGCCGTAGCTGATTTTCTAACAACACCTTAATAGATGAGGGCAAGGAGTTGATCTCAGGATGCCCATGAGCTGCCAATGCATCTAAACTGTAATAATTAAATGTTTTGCCGTCCGCAGTCAGTTCCCTGATAATTGAGCAGGGTAGTTTCTTGTCATTCATGAGTTATTCCTCTGTTCTTCAAGAAAATCATTTAAGTACAATACAGTATCATTGATCATTCATTTAAATAAATGCAATTCACGGTGATGTAACTAAATTATTAAGAGGGATGCAATTCTACTTAATGCATGTCATGACCTTTAAGCTCCAAAGGATTACTCATGAAAGAACTAATTTATTCAAGCAAAAAAACAAACCACAAGACTACGTTTTTAATAAGTTCATGGAATCCATTCTGACAAAATAAAGCTGCACCGCTTCGCTCTGCATCTTTATTTTTCTGATGATATGGGTTGTTAATCCACATACGTTGTGAAACAGACTTGGTAGTTTTGTTTAATAATTTAGCGTTTCTTTATAAAATATCAAAAATAACCTTACTTAATGTGTAGCCTCACGCATTCTTTATTGCTCTATATATTATATGTTTAATTGTATAAGTATATAATTAAACATATAATATAAATAACTAGCTTAGGTAGCCCCATTGAAAAGAATTTTTTTTGTAGGAAATGCTTTAAAAGATTTAAAAGTATTTCCAGAGTCAGCACGAAGTGATGCTGGTTATGCGTTAAGAGAAGTACAAAAAGGCAATGAGCCCTCAGATTGGAAACCAATGTCTAGTATTGGTTCTGGTGTAAAAGAAATACGGATTAAAGATGCAAAAGGCATTTTCAGAGTTATTTATGTGCTCAAATATTTAGACCGAGTGAATGTACTTCATGCTTTTCAAAAGAAAACTCAGAAAACAGCTAAGCAGGATATTGAACTAGCAAAGCAACTATTAAAGATTGTTTTAGAGGAAATTAAAAATGACTAATGAAATATACGATGATGTGTTCGATGCATTAGAAGATGATCCAGTTAGGCGTAAAAACTTAAAATTACGTTCTCAGTTAATGAGTGAAATTAATGCAAAGATCAATGAAGAAAGAAAAACACAAAAAGAATTAGCAGAAATATTAGAAACGACTCAACCTAGAGTATCTGCTTTAAGAAAAGGCAAAGTTAGTGGTTTTCGTTTAGATATGCTGTTTGATTTTTCAGTACGTTTGGGACTAAATATTTCTTTAAATGTAGCAGCTTGATTTGTAAAAAAATAAAATTAAAAAAATTTTAGAAACAAATAAAGGAGGATAAAAGGAATTTAAATGCCTAGTTTAAATTTAGAACTAAAAGAAAGTGTTCTAGGTTGGTTTAATTGCACACATTAATTTGAGAGTTTTCATATTCATTTGGACTTACATAGTCCCATGTTGACTGTAGTCTTGCTCCGTTATAATAACGAATGTATTTATTTACGTCATTTATTATTCCTTCAGGTGTTAGATGGATGACACTAGCTAGCCATTCGTATTTCAAACTACCAAAGAAACGCTCTACAACCG
>JBLHNW010000251.1:0-6110 GCA_047622205.1 Paraglaciecola sp. | reverse complement strand
ATATCAACAACAGATCCCAAAAGTAACATTACCTATGCAAATCAGAAATTTTGCGATGTCGCCGGGTATACCACAGATGAGATGTATGGTCAGCCACACAATATTGTGCGCCATCAGGATATGCCTAAGCAGGCTTTTGCCCAGTTGTGGCAATATGTCCAGTCAGGTAAAAGTTGGATGGGATTGGTAAAGAACAATTGTAAACAGGATGGTCACTATTGGGTATCTGCATTTGTAACCCCAATCACCGATGCTAAAGGCCAAGTCATTGAGTACCAATCGGTGCGCAGTAAACCGCAGCGGGATGAGATTAATCGTGCGACAGCACTTTATAAAAAAATAAACAGTGGTAAATCAACCCCGGTTTCCCGTCCCCGATTTAGCCAAAGTACTACATTAATAGCCTTAACTGCTTTTATCCTTGTGCTTTTAGGTGCACAGTTTGTTACCGCAGGCCCGACATTATTAACCGCTGCGATGGCTGCGTCAGTATTGTGTTGTCTTGCCATTGCCTGGCATGTCCAAACCCGGGTGAAGCGTTTAACCCATCTGGCCAAAGAAGCATATGAAAATCCGCTCATGGAGCATGTGTATATCGGCAAAAAAGATGATTTTTCAATGATCGAGCTGGCCTTAAAAATGCGCCAAGCTGAATTGCGCGCCATTGTTGGCCGTGTGAGTGAAACCTCAGCGGATATTTTGCATTCGGCAGAAGATGAATTTATTCAAACACAACAGATTAAAACCAATTTAACGCAACAGAATGAAGCAACAGAACAAGTTAGCGTAGCGATGAGACAGATGTCATCATCAGTGCGTGAAGTTGCAGAAAGCGCGGTACAGGCATCCACCATTACGTCGCAGGCTCAGCAGATGTCGACTGAAGGACAGCAGAGTGTTGAGACCACCATAAATTCGGTGCACAACTTACACCAGGAATTAGACAACTCGAAGCAGGTTATCAATACATTATCTGAGCACTGCAGCAAGATTGAAGGTATTTTGGATGTGATTGGCGTGATTGCCGATCAAACCAATCTGCTGGCATTAAACGCTGCAATTGAAGCGGCGCGTGCTGGTGAGCAGGGCCGCGGTTTTGCTGTCGTTGCCGACGAAGTTCGCTCTTTAGCACAAAAAACTCAGGCTTCGACTGGCGAGATCCACCAGATGATCACCCAACTACAGGCTACTGCGAGTCAAGCGGTTAGCGCGGTTGAACGTGGCGTAGTATTGTCTGAGAAATGTAATGAGCAAGCGGCTGAAACCGGCACTCGATTGGAACAAATTAACGAGACCTTGAATCTGGTGACCGACAGCAGCCATCAAATTGCCTCAGCCGTTGAAGAACAGGCCTGTGTGAGTGATGAAATATCCCGCAATGTCGAGAATATTCGCCAGCTCAGCGCTGCAACCTCAGAGACCAGTGATGAATCCGTTGAAAGTACCCGCCAACTGGTCGCACGACTAGAAGCGATGCAACGCTTGATCAGTCAGTTTCAACAGAGCTAATTGTAAATCCTTACATGCACATCACTTCATATCCAACGCTTGCTGGTATGAAGTGATGCGTTACGATTTCTTCAAGCGCTAGCATGCTGAGACATTCTGTCTAGGCCATTTCGTAAATCTAATTTAATATCATCCATATCTTCCAATCCTACTTGTATGCGTATGGATAGACCACCTGGCGCCCAGTCTGTAACGGTTCTATATTCACTGCAATCAAACGGTATAATAAGACTTTCAAATCCCCCCCATGAGTACCCCATCCCAAATATGGACATATTATCCAGCATGTTTGATAAGGCATCTTTACCGAACTTTGGATCGAGAACAACAGAGAAAAGCCCCGTTGAACCAGTGAAATCTCGCTTCCAAATTTCGTGACCGGGACACTCTGGAAATGCGGGGTGTAATATTGTCTTTACTTCGGGTTGTAGCTTTAACCAATGCGCTAATTCAAGGCCTCGTTTTTCAGCCTCTTTGACACGAATGTGCATTGTTCTTAATCCACGTAGTGCTAGAAAGCAATCTTCTGCGCCTGGCAACATCGCTAAGTTGTCATAGGTTTTTCGCAGTGATGGCCATGCTGCTTCATTTGCAGAAACCATTCCTATAAGCAAATCGGAATGTCCGCCAAGATACTTCGTCCCCGCCTCCACGGATAAATCACACCCAAGCTCATGAGCCCTAAAAAATAAAGGCGTTGCCCAGGTATTATCTATGATGGTTTTTATCCCCCGAGACATTGCTATCGCAGTAATGGCGGGGACATCTTGCACTTCAAAGCTTTGTGAGCCGGGTGACTCGAGAAAAATGGTAGCGGTATTCTCTTTTATCAACGCTGAAATACCATCAGAAATCATCGGATCATAATAGGTGACTTCTACACCAAACCGATTTAAAAAGCTTGCGCAAAAATCTCGGGTGGGTTTATACACACTGTCTGGCATGAGTAAATGGTCGCCACTTTTCAATGTGGATAATAATGCTAAAGACACCGCACCAAGGCCAGAAGGAGATAACACGGTCCCGGCTGCGCCAGTTATATCACTCCAGGCATTTTCCAAATTCTCGATAGTGGGTGTACCTAATGTGCCATATGCAAATTTGGCTCTATTATTTTCCAGGTCATCAACCGTATTAAAAATGACTGTTGATCCCCTATATATAGGCGCATTAACGAAGCCACATTGGCTATCCGTATCTCTTCCAATTTGGGTTAATCTTGTACCAAGACTAAATGACTTATTGCTGTTTTTCATTGGTGTTTCCTACATAGCATTTAAATATAAAAGCTCAAAAGTGATGATGGTCTGAGAGGTATACAGTTTGAATAACAATGTGAGTCAGGCTTACTAAAATAGAACAATTTCATTTATTGTGAAAATGTCGCTTAAACCACACACTTTAAATAAATGCAGTTGTTTAAGCGACTCACAGTTAATGGTTAATGATTAACTTAAAATTTAAGCAACATGTCATTCCATACCGCGCCGCCGTGAGTAGATGCAGATTGTCCCTGACACTTAAACCCATATTGTTCATAAAAACCGACAAGGTATTCCTTACAGGTTAAAATCATGCCTTCCTGCCCTCTTGTTTTGCTTATTCCAACCAGGTGTTCTGTCAACCGCGATGCATAACCTTGGTGCTGAAATTCAGGATCGACCGCTAGACCAAAAACGGTTTGAAATTTACCATCGGGCTGGTGTAGCGATGCGTTTTCATAGAGCTCGTCAGGCAGTTCTGGGCTGCCATTGATACATCCGTTAATATGGCCCACGATTTTGCCGTTTACCTCTAACACAAAAAAACACTCTGGGAATACAGCGAAGCGTTCATTAAATGATTTAAGCGTAGCGGCTTCCGCTTCTGGAAAGCAGCGTGATTCTATTTCTGCAATGCGTTCAATATCTTCGATTGTTGCTGGGCGTAAGTTATGCATTTATCTTCCTCGTTAAAATCTGAATTAAAGTAAATATATTATTAGACAGTGTCATCACAATAGTTTGTGTTCGTTTAGTTTCTGCTTTTAGTATCTGCTTTTAGTATCTAATATCAATACGCACTTGTTAGTTATCATATTGACTAAATCAGTAGGAAGTGTAAGCTAAAAATACTTATGAATGAAATGCATTTTATGCAGCTGATAAATGAATTATATACATGAATAAATTTCCCAATATTGACCTCAACTTACTTAAGCTGTTTGCTAGTTTGTATCAAACGGGTTCCGTTACGTTGACGGCCGAAGAGCTAAACCTCAGCCAGTCTGCTTGCAGTCACGCATTACAAAGACTCAGGGACCGCGTCGGTGATGAACTATTTGTTCGCGTAGAGAACCGTATGTTACCGACAGAGTATTCAACTCGCTTGTCAGAACTGATACTGCCAGGCCTGGCAATGCTGAGGCAGGGACTTGAAACATCAAGCCCTTTTTGCCCTGATGACCAACATACATTCAGAATTGCAGCGACAGATTTTACTGCCTGGTGTATGCAGCCTTTTACTATATACCTGAGCCAGAAATTTAACGGGATTAATATAGAATTTATACAACTTGAAGAAAGGTTACCTGAGTCGGCTTTAAAATCGGCTGAGCTAGATCTGGTATGTGGTTATGATCATCAGCAAGAATCTTCAGAAAGCATTGCCCGATTAACTTGGTTTGAAGACAGTTATGTCGGTGCTCGTTGCCATACTCACCCGGTCCAAAATGATCTTACGCTCGCACAATTTCTAGCTTCTCAGCATGTGCTAGTTGCACCCTGGAACGAATCGCGAGGCATTGTTGACCTTACTTTGTCGAAGATGAAAAAAAAGCGTCAAATTGCGATTAAAATAGCGAGTTTGCTGGCTGCGCCTTACTTTGTTCAAAATACGCCGTATTTATTGGCTTTGCCTAATAAATACGCCATCCAGGTTAAGCAGCATTTATCTCTGACCCTGTCACCACTGCCTCTTAAAGTACCCGATTACCAATTGCTACTCTATTGGCACAAAACGCGCCATAACGATCCCAAAATCAAATGGTTCATTGATGCATTTTCTAAGTTTCATGAACTTTAGGGGCAGCAGATACTCTTTCGCCCCCAAAGTGAAAACAAACCCACCAAAATTAAGCAATTTTGATTCACAAATCTTGATTCACACACAAATCTTGATTGACCTGTTCTATCATTTCTGGACATAAATGGCTTAGTGCTTAAGCTTCAAAGGACAAAGATATAAGTTTATTTACCAAGGACTATCCGTTGATCAGCTCCATGACAGTTCCCCTTAATATTGATATCAGTTCCAGTTGAATCTGCAGTTAAAATAACAGAGAGAGCTGATGTTTTGTCTGCTCTCTCTGAAAGCTCATCATTAAAAACCCAAACTTCATAGAACAGAGGCGCTTTATGGTATACCACTCTAGTTTCAATTAGTTCTTCTTTACTAAAGCTACATGTTGATTGAAACCCTTTAAATAGATCCTTTAATAAATCAGGGCTATTACTAGCTATTGTTTCGGCTGGTTCACCAGCGGCTTTCAACTCATACGAAATATGAGTAGTTTCTTCTTCTGTTTGTATATAACGATACGCAGAAAATTCTTGATCAAAATTCTTATTTGCAATCCGAATTGATCCATCGAGCGTGTTTGCACAGCCTGATAAAATAACCGCACTTATCAATATTCCTATTCTAAAAGTTTTCATGTAACTCCTATTAAACTTATAAAAGTGTATTATACAGACCCCCAGTGTCAGAATAGTTGCAATGTTAACTTAAATAAGTTTTCATAATTACCAAATAAGGGTTAAGAGCAACAGATGGCACATCACTCCAAAGCACTAAAACAAAAACTCATTAATGATATGAGTCCACCAAATTCATTAACGACGCCCGAGCTTTCAGCTAAATACGGCGTTCCTAAACAAACAATATATAGTTGGCGTAAGGCCGCATTAGCACAGGGAATATGGGTCTCCAAACAAGCTAATAGTAATCAATGGAGCAATGAAACCAAGCTCGCGGCGATCATTGAAACATCGATAATGACACAAGCTGAAAAGGCTGAATACTGTCGTAAAAAGGGCCTATATTTAGAGCAACTGGCACAGTGGAAAGTAGCTTGCCTATCCGGTTTTAATTCGACGCCTCAATTAGACAAACAGCAGAAATCAGATCTCGTTAGTAAAGAGAAAAAGATCAGGCAGTTAGAAAAAGATCTTCATCGGAAAAACCAGGCGCTAGCAGAGTCTGCGGCATTAATGGTGCTATCAAAAAAGTACCGTCATCACTTCCAGGACGAGGACGATTAACCAGTATTGATGACCGGACAATGATAGTAACCGATATCAACAATGCCATCAACGCGGGTGCAACGTTACATCGCAGCTGTAACATGGTTGGTATTAATACGTCTACATTCTGGCGTTGGCATAAGGCTGGCACGCTGTCTGAAGATAAGCGCTCTACCGCGTTGAGACCTGCTCCCAAAAGCAAGCTATCGGCATGTGAAGAGCAAGCCGTACTCGATATCTGCTGCCAGAAGGAGTATGCAGACTTACCACCAACACAAATTGTCCCTTTACTATTAGATAAGGGTATTTGGCATGGGA
>JBLHNW010000250.1:0-6146 GCA_047622205.1 Paraglaciecola sp. | reverse complement strand
TCTTTAATTATTCCAATTAAGATTAACGGTCATTCTCATCGATGCTGATCGTGTGTTCTTATCGATGTCGAACAATACAATTTTATGGCTCGGAATTAGTTTTAAGTGATTACCGAATGGCCGTCAGGTTAACTGTCCGACCAAAACAGATTTTACATCAACCTTTACTTAAACGTGGGCATACCTGCACAACTCAATATTTGGGCCTGTGCAAGGTCGATATCGCCCTTTAACACCTTCAGGATTGCGTCTTGAATAAGAGTACGCATACCATCTTGCATTGCTGGTTTTCCACATTTTAGCGTTTTGGATGTTAATGGCAGTTTTTCTTCTGAATATTGAATGTCCTAGTATGCTAAACAATAAAGCAGTAGAAACAACTGCAGTCCAATTGTATACATAGGACCCGTCTATTAAGCCCTGAATCATAAACACTAGGAGTCCAGCAGCAGACATGTGAATTAATGTGTTAATGTCATTGGTTTTATTCATATGTTCAGTTTGTGAGGTTTCCATATATTCTTCTCATAATGATTTAAACGGATTAACTAAAAAACTCTTTAAGCACAAGGAGCATGTTTTCTAGAAACAGCAATCACCCAGAACAATCGATGCTTCTATTATCCGATGTTAGTTCATTCTCTTTTTTAAGCTCATTGGGCAGTTGAAGTTGTTTTAAAAGTGGCTTGTTTTTGACTTCTATTCGGGCTCTAACTCATAACAGGACAGACACCTTTAGTCAGATAAAGCGTGTTTTGAAAGACTGAAAATAACAGTGTGGTGATATTTTAATGCGGGTTCAGTAACGGATCGGCAGATCCCATGTGAGTTGATATATTTTAGCTATCTATGAGGGGTAATTTATTTTAGTTGTAGATGTGATGTCGAAAAATTCCTGTTGAATTTTCACAAGGTAGGGATCCAAGGTCTTGTGTTTCTGCCAACTTTGCTGGATTGGATGCGTGACTAGCTGATTTTGCTGCTCTCCTACCATTATACGAGTTTTTCCTGCTATAGCGCTCTCTACGGCATAGGCGCCCAATTTAGTTGCCAATAATCGATCTTGACTCACCGGTGAGCCGCCTCGTTGTACATGACCTAGGATTACTGGACGGCATTCAATATTGGTCTTGTCACATAGAATTTGGGCTATTTTAGTCACACCACCTGGCCAAAGGTTTTCAGCGGTGACGATAATGTAACTACTGCTCCCTCGTTTACGATGAGCAGCATTAAGATGGACAATGATATTATCAATTTCAGTATCCAGATCTGCGCACAATTCAGGAACTAATACATGATCAGACGCGGATGCTATGGCGGCACTCAGTCCTATAAAACCCGCATGTCGACCCATTACCTCAACTAGAAAGATTCTCTCAAAGGCGTCTGCTGTATCGCGAACTTTATCGATTGATTCTAAGGCGGTTTCGATGGCGGTAAAATATCCAATAGTCGCATCTGTGCCATCAATATCGTTATCTATCGTACCAGGTAAACCAATGACCTGGCCTTTCCAATGGTCCGAAAGGTGGCAGGCTCCACGAAAAGAGCCATCTCCGCCAATGACTAATAGGGCTTCAATCCCAAGGGCATCTAGATTATTAGCGGCGCTTTGTGCTGCTTCATCCGTTTTAAATTCAAGGCATCGCGCGCTGCGTAAAATAGTGCCGCCGCGTTGGATTATATTTGCCACTTTTTTACGTTCGAGAATGATGTATTCTTGCTCTAACAAACCATTATAACCATGGCGATAACCAAAAACTTCCAATCCAAAATGTTCTGCTGTCAGTACTATAGAACGGATACAGGCATTCATCCCTGGGGCATCACCACCTGAAGTGAGTACGGCTATTTTTTGCATTTTTAACATCGCCCCTAATTGTATAGGGTTACTGTAAAGCAGAAAGTCAGTGCTTGGCAAATAAATGTAAGTAAATTAGTTGTTTATAAAAAGTACAATCAAGATTTGTCATCTAATTTTTTGAATCACAATAGAGTTGAGTTAAGCATGAAAAAAATCCTTATCATTGTGTTCTTCAGTTTTACGCTCCTGCCTGGCTGCACATCCAAGTTTGCTTACAACAATATTGACTGGCTGTTGTATTGGTATATCGATGATTATATCGACCTGGATAAGGATCAGAAACGTGTTTTTGATAAAAAATTAGATTCCTGGTTAACATGGCATCGTAGGACCGAACTGCTCGAATACAAACAGCATTTACAACAGATTCAAGAACAATTGCGGGCCGGTGCCGTATCAGCTGAACAATGGACAACACATTTTGATGTTGCTGGTGAGCATTGGTACCGAGTTCGAGGTAAAATCACCACTGATTTAGCCGCTCTGACGGAACGAGTAAGCAAGCGGCAAATAAATACCTTATTTGATAAGTTGGAAGAGAAAAATGTTAAGCGAGAGGAAGAAGTTGCAGAGCTGAGCGCAGCAGAAAGGAAAACTGAAAATATTGAAGATCTGCAGGACCGATTTAAAGATTGGATAGGGCGTTTAAGTGTCGGGCAAAAAAATATTATTGCAGCCAAAGTCGGTGAATTGGAATCAAATTATGTCGAATGGATAGTGTATCGCCGCAATATTCAGGCTCGGGCCAGGACACTATTGTTGCAACAAGCTGAAAACGTCAATTTTGAAACAGAGTTTTTAGCCCTAATAAATCAGCCTGAAACCTATCAATCTCAATTTTTTATAGACCGTTCAGAACGGAATAAACTAGTTTATTCCAATCTTTTGGCACAAATAAGTGAAGATCTAAGTACCAAGCAAATGAAAAAAATAGATAAAGAGTTGCAGGCATTAATTGAGGATCTTGATGATTTGGTGAACGAATAGGATGCCTAGTACTGTTCGTCATTGGTATGGTTTCTGGCTGTCACTTACAACCGCCTTTTTGTGGGGAGTGTTGCCGGTATTTATCAAGTTATGTCTGGAAACGATGGATGCCGTTACCATAACCTGGTATCGATTTGGTGTTGCCGGTATGGCGGTTTTCTTCTTGCTGTGGAAAAAGCGCGCGTTACCGAGTCTGAGAACGGTCAGCAGACACAAAATAATTTGGGTAATCATCGCCAGTTTATTTTTGGTTTCCAATTACGTAGCAAATGTTAAGGGACTTGAATACATTAATCCTGAAACCACCCAAGTGTTAATGCAACTTGCCCCTTTTTTACTAATGCTTGGTGGCATTGTTTTCTATGGTGAACGTTTTCGAAACATAGAAAAATTTGGTGCGTTATTGCTATTTACAGGTTTGTTACTTTTTTTCAATGACAGTCTATTTAAGTTGTTTAGTGCTCCCGATGATTTTTCTCTGGGAGTATTATTCGTTATTTTAGCGGCTGTTATGTGGACCGCCTATGCGTTGATGCAAAAGCCCTTACTGCGGACGTTGTCAGCCAATCAGCTTACACTGCTGATCTATCTGCTAGGAGTCCTGGTACTGTCGCCATTTGCTGAAATTTCTCAATTGATCAGAATGACAACATTGCAATTATTCGCCCTGCTGTTTTGCTGCGCCAACACAATTATTGCTTATGGGGCTTTCACAGAAGCTTTGAACGTCTGGCAGGCGTCAAAAGTGAGTGCGGTTATTGCCATCGCTCCGTTGTTTACTTTTATTAGTATGTATTTTGCCGTCCAGTTGTTACCAACACACTTTTCATACAGTGATTTGGATGTCTGGGCATATCTCGGAGCGGGGATTGTAATATTTGGATCTGCTTTATCATCTTTAGGTAAAGCCATTAAATAGTAGCTAAGTGCGTCGCAAAGCTAGTCATTAGTTTAATCTCGTGGGCTTACAGAGTATTTCATGTGCTCGCCTAATTCCTTAATCCATCACCTCTGTATTTTTATTATTTACTGATAAATGAGGGCGTTTATGTTCGCCAGGATTATAGCGCGTTGTCATTCTCTTTTTCGCCAATACCTCTTTCATTACCTTTACAGATTGTATCGTAGTTATCCCGGTAATAGCGTAAATCAAGACAAAGCTGCTGATAGTTTTTTCTGGCAGTGATAGCTTGTTGCGGATAAAGATTATTATTCATAACTTTGCGCCATTGCGCACATTGTTGCTCTTGTCGTTTTACTTCAAGAATTTCTTCACAGGGTTTGTTGATACTGGTGCAGCTTGTCACACAAATAATAAGAAAATTAATTTTTAGCACCCTGGTAAAGTTAATCATTTATGCTCCAGATACTTTTAGGCTTAATGGTAAACTATCGGTCTATGTCGAATAAGTTAATCAATCATAGCTTACAAAGTTTAGTACAATTTCGCTGTTAAGATGAGAAACATTTGCTACTGTATGGCGAATTTAATCAAGAGAAAAAACATCAAGTGTTTGATTTTTGTATAGTTGGTGGTGGAATGGTTGGTGCGGCGAGTGCCTTGGGTCTTGTGAAACTGGGTTTTACAGTTGCGTTGATTGAACCTTACATGCCAAAACCATTTGAACATTCTCAATCACCTGATTTGCGTGTATCCGCAATTAGTACTGCATCTGAAAAATTACTCACGGAACTTGGGGCCTGGCAGCATATTGTCAATATGCGTGTCTGTCCGTATAAAAGGTTGGCGGTGTGGGAAAAACCAGGATATCGCACTGATTTTGATTGTGCCGATATTCAAAGTAGTCATATTGGGCATATTATCGAAAACAGGGTAGTACAACTTGGTTTGCATCAGGCACTCGACTCCCAACCTCTGCTCACTTGGTATTGCGGTTCAAAAATTACCAATATAATTTGTGGACAGTCGCCTGTTCTTGAATTAGCTGATGGAAAAACTATTCAATGTAAAATACTTGTTGGTGCCGACGGTGCGAATTCACAGGTACGAGAGGCGGCTAGGATCGGTACACAGGGATGGCAGTATGCGCAACAGGTGCTTGCTATTCAAATCAATACTCATGCCCCCCAGCAAGATATTACCTGGCAGCAGTTCACGCCAAATGGCCCGCTCGCATATTTACCCTTGCATGATGGATATGCGTCTCTGGTGTGGTATCACCAAACCGATCATATACGTCAACTCAAAAATTTATCTAAACAAAAACTTAAAGAACAGATACTTCTTAATTTTCCATCTGAACTAGGCGATTTTGAGGTGCTAGAGCTAGCCAGTTTCCCGATTTCACGCATGCACGCTCACCAATACGTCAAAGACAATGTGGTACTGATAGGAGACGCGGCTCATTGCATCAACCCATTAGCCGGTCAGGGAGTCAATTTGGGCTTTAAGGATGTTGCTGTCTTAGTCGATTTGTTCAGTCAAAACGTGTTTATTGATAATTCAGACACACTACATGCCTACGAAAAAAAGCGCAGAACGGACAACCTGATTATGATGAGTGCCATGGATGCGATTTACACTACCTTTAGTAATACCAATTCCGTGCTCAATGCCCTGCGCAATGTTGGGCTGAAATTAGCCAATAATAGTGGCCCAATTAAGCGACAGGTTATGAAATATGCAATGGGCCTGTAGCTCAATATTCAAAGGTAAGTGAAATTTTGATCACATTGTCACTAAGTAAATTAGGCTTTATTATTTGTCTCTTTGCGCCATAGCGATAACGATTTTTAGTGCTTCATCTTTGCTAAAACCTGCTTCTATCAAAGCCTCATAATGTTTCCGATATAACTGTGCCTGAGCTTTTACCAGTGCCGGGTCACTTAAGGCGAGGGTGTTGTTTTTTAACTGTTCAGATTGTTGGCTGTTAAGAAAATCCAGAGTATTACTGTTTCCCTGGGCTAGGGCAATCGTGGGTATGATGGAAATTAATGCAAACAGCGCGTGACGGGTCTTTTTCATTTCTGGAGTATTCCTAAGATGTTTATTGTTAGTTATTTGCTAAAACGATAAGCGATTCGATTCTTTGTTTTTACTATTCCGCTTCGCGGTTTTTTGGTTACGGGCTAGTGACTAGAGAGTCGAACAACTTTTGGATAGTAACGCTAATGTTATCGACCGCTCTCCAAAACCTGCTTCATTCACATTTAATGGTTTACTCCAACCACTTATTTAGAACACGAATTGGACATAGACGGAAGGAATTTTATCATTTCTGACCGGCGATCTAATATTAAACAAAGCATAAATATTTCTGCACACGATATA
>JBLHNW010000249.1:0-6146 GCA_047622205.1 Paraglaciecola sp. | reverse complement strand
TGGTTGTTGTGGTTGTTCTTTAGCCGTTTAAAGAAGAGTCAATGGCAGGCCAAGGATGGCCTGCCAAAAAAGGCAGGATGACAATCTAAAAACTAACAATGAGCTTAGCTAACCTGAGTTCTGGATAAGCAACGCCTGTAAGCGCTGCTCTTTCTGGCCTTCTCAGCGTTCAGCTTAGCTAAACTTCCGCACTTTAAACTTACGCCCCTTGATCTTGCCTTCACCTAACTGTTTCATAGCACGTTTTACGCTGCGGGTTTTAATCGCTACATAACTGTGCATGGCAGTGACGTTGATTTTGCCAACGTCTTCTCCAGGAATTTCGGCCTCTTTGGTTAACGCACCGAGAATATCACCGGGACGCAATTTATTTTTTTTGCCACCATCAATACATAAGGTAACAAATATAGGTTGAATCAAACGATTAACGTGGAAACGGATAGCTTGGATACCTGTCCACTTAACTTTGGCTTTTTGATAATCTTCAATCGCGTTGGCACGAGCTATCTCTTTGGGTGCTACCAGAGTCAAAGCCAGGCCTTTAGCATCTGCTCTTCCGGTGCGGCCGATACGATGAATATGTACTTCAGGATCCGGCGTGATTTGATAACTTATCACGGCGTTAACTTCTTTTACATCCAGCCCCCGTGATGCCACATCTGTAGCAATCAACACCGAGACACTCTTGTTAGCAAAACGGGTTAATACTTGGGTCCGGTCTCTTTGTTCAAGATCACCATGTAAAGCCAACGCTGACACACCTAAACCTTGTAATTCCTCAACCACTTCCTGACATGCGATCTTAGTATTGCAAAATACTATCGCCGATTCTGGCTGATAATGACTGAGTAAGGCAGCAACCGCTTTAACTCTGTGCTGTTCCTCTACTTCGAAAAATATTTGCTCAATGCTGCTGGTGTCGTGAGTAGATTCTACTGTTACCTCAAGAGGATCCGTTTGAACCTGGCCACTAATTGTAGCTATAGATTCCGGGTATGTCGCTGAAAATAATAAGGTTTGTCGTTGCTCAGGAACGTTTTTGATGACTGTTCGCATTTCGTCTTCAAAACCCATATCGAGCATTCTGTCAGCTTCATCGAGTACCAGGGTATTCACTTCACTAAGATCCAGACGCCGCTTGTAAAGGTGATCCATTATCCTACCCGGAGTGCCTACTATGATATGAGCACCGTGCTCAAGTGAACCAATTTGTGGGCCCATAGGTGTACCACCGCAAAGGGTCAACACTTTAATATTGTGCACTCCTCGTCCTAAACGTCTAATTTCCTCGGCAACTTGCTCTGCCAGTTCTCGGGTAGGACACATCACCAAAGCTTGCACACGAAATCGTTTCACATTTAGGTTATGCAACAAGCCCAGAGCAAAAGCCGCTGTTTTACCACTGCCGGTCTTGGCTTTGCCGACCACGTCTCGACCCGCCAAAATCGCGGGCAGACTGCCAGCCTGGATTTCGGTCATTTGACTGTAACCCATTGTTTGAAGGTTATCTAACAAGGCTTGTTTCAGGCCGAGGGTGGCAAATTCTTTACTGGCCGTTTCACTTTGGGGTGTAGTCAAAATATTCTCTTATCTGTTTTAAATTTGGAGTTAAAGGCTTGAGCCTATGTCTTTTTCAATTGCCTGATCTAAGGTTTGTAGTAACTCAGCTCTGGCTTTTAATTTGGTTTGATAGTGGGATTTCATATCCAACTTACTCATTGCCTGAGCGGCACCCGCTACTGTCTGCAGAAATTCATTTTCTGGAACCGCAATATCTAAGAAGCCCGCGGTTACTGCATCATCAGGAGAGACCATCTCAGCTAAGAGCACTGAACGGTTGAAAAACACCGGCGCTAATCGACCTCTGGCTAATTCTAGCCCAGCGTAGTGCATGGTCATACCTATTGCCACTTCGTTCAAGCCAATTTTGAATTTACCTTGTACACCAATGCGATAATCGGCGGCCAGCAACAAAAAGGCTCCTTTGGCTACGGCATGCCCACTGCAAGCTACGATTATTGGATAGGGAAAGGCCAACATTCTGCGGGTTAAACGTGATCCTTTTTCGACAAGTTTCATAGCCGATTCCATGCTTTCTTTCATCACTTTTAAATCGTAGCCCGCAGACAACATACCCGGCTGTCCTGTTATCACTACCAATGCTTTTTCTTGCTCTGCTAAATCTAGTGCTCGATTCATTTCATCGATTACCTCATGAGAAATGGCATTCACCTTGCCATTCTGAAGCGTAACCGTAGCAATGCGATGTTCACTTTTATAATCAACAACTTGGGTCATAATACACCTATATTTAAATCAATAATTGTGAAACCAATGAGACATTTCGTAGTTTGTCGAATGGTGCGAAACTGCAACGAAGCCTAATGTTGTTCAGCCTCAGCTTGCATATTTCGTTGAATAATTTTTTCTATCTTACCCTTAGCTTTGAATTCCAAAATAGACTCGTTTAAGGCACTAAGAATAGGCTGCCACTTCTTTGCTAGCCCAATTGTTACGTGGGTAGTTTCTAAAGGCTTTGGTGAACGAAAAACCGAATGAGTTGCCCCCAGGTCCTTAATTTCCCATTCGGCAAGATATCCAGTCAGGTATATTAATTCACAGCGGCCTTTAAGCAGCATTGATACCATTGGAGCCTGACTTGAAACGTCTTTGCGTTTTGTGATCCCTTTATCGATAAAAGTTTGGATAACAGGATAAATAAAGTCTTCGCGTAAACAAATTAATTTATCCTTAAGCCACTCTTCAGCGTTGTCCTCAGAGCTAAAAGGTTTCAGACTATACAAAAATTCCTCGTGTTTCATGATTGGCTCTGAAAATATAAGTTTTGATGGGTTTTTTATCCATTCAGGTGCCAAATACAGAGCATCTCCCGTGCCGTCCAGAAGTGCAGACTCCATCTTGTTTCGCGACGTGGGTAAATAGCTTATATCCAAATTCAATCTGCCACCTATCTCAGAAAGAATATCGGGCACTATTCCACGATATTCAGAGGAATTCTTTGCCGAGTGAAGTAGTGGAGGTTCCTGAGCATATATTACCATAAAAACGAATGGTTCAGGCGCGACTAATGGCTTCGAAACTGGCTGACTCAAAGTAAAAAATGAACATAACAATACACTCAAAGAAATTGATATAAATACGCATCTTTGAAAAATAGTATTGTTCTTCATCGAACTAGCATAGAGTGGTTTTGCCTAATTTGCATGTTTAGTATTTTTTATAATTCGATGCGCCATGTTACTTCTTCACCGGCATAAAATGGCACTATTGCGTTTCCATTTGGCAAGATAGTTTGTTGGGGAACCTTCCAGCTTTCTTTAACCAGTGTTACAAAACCAGGATTGCGCGTTAACCCATAAAAATCTGCTCCATGATGACTGGCAAACCCTTCTAGTTTATCCAGAGCACCCAACTCATCAAATATGTGGGCATAAAGTTCTAGCGCGCTCCAGGCACTGTAACAACCAGCACATCCACAGGCCGACTCTTTACGGTGTTTTTCATGAGGTGCAGAGTCGGTACCCAAAAAAAACTGGGATGAACCTGACGCAACTGCCATGCGCAGAGCTTGCTGATGTGTTGCTCGCTTTAAAACAGGCAGGCAATAGTTATGTGGGCGGATCCCGCCAACCAGCAAGTCATTGCGGTTTAATAATAGGTGCTGGGGGGTGATGGTAGCCGCAACATTAGCCGAGCTTGCTTTAACAAACTCCACAGCGTCAGAAGTTGTAATATGTTCCATCACTACCTTAAGTGAAGGGAATGCAGCAACGATTTTTTCAAGATATTGTTCAATGAAAACCTTTTCCCTATCAAATATATCTATATGGGACTCAGTCACTTCACCGTGTACCAACAACAACATTTTCTGTTTTGCCATCTCTTCGAATATCGGATACAAGGCTTCAATACCACTTACCGCTGCATCTGAGTTTGTAGTTGCACCGGCAGGATAAAGCTTGGCAGCAACTACACCAGCACTCTTCGCCTGACGAATATCCTCAATAGAAGTTTGATTGGTTAGGTACAAAGTCATAAGCGGCTGAAATTGGTTGTTTTTTGGTGTTGCAGCCAATATTCGTTGTTTATAAGCTTCGGCCATAGCTGCTGTAGTTATCGGCGGGACCAAATTCGGCATGACGATGGCGCGCGCAAAACAGCGCGCAGTAGCGGGAACAGTTTCTTGCAACATCTCTCCGTCGCGAAAATGCAGATGCCAGTCATCGGGGGTTTGTATAGTGATTTGTTGCATAATACCTCTGATTGGGCGTAAAACTTAACGCTTGGTATTATGCCTTAATACTGCCAACAATTAACACTCGCCTGCAAATTGATTGAGTATAATTAGCTTTAATTAATTGAAAGCTGAAATTTATAGCTGCGTTTTCGGTTTTTTTCCAGCAATATACAATTAACAGAACAAATTTATTGTCAGAAACTGCATTTATGCCTACCCACGTTAGCCTAATCAATATTGTGCCCCAGAATAAAAGAAACAGTGTGTTTGATTTACTCCTCAAACTACTCGATAAAATGCTGGGTATCACCAAACTAGATCAACTTTACAAACTGCATGATCTTGCCGGTTTGGCTAAGCATGATTTTGCTGAAAAACTTATTGGTGGTCTGAATATCACCCTTACAGGTGTGGGAGAATTACAAGCTAAAATCCCTAAAAGCGGGCCGGTAGTAATTGCCAGTAATCATCCTTTTGGTGGCATAGAAGGTGTGATATTAAGTTGGGTACTGGGTCAGGTTCGGCCTGATTTAAAAGTACTAGCGAACCAAGGACTGAAAATTTTTCCTGAACTGGAAGACTACTTTATTTTTACCAACCCTCTATCTGAAAATGATCCTAAGAATGGCCCTTCACTGCGCACTAGCTTGCGCCATGTCAAACAAGGAGGCGCATTGTTAATATTTCCGGCGGGAAGAGTCTCTTATTACCAAAAAGACAAAAAGCGCATCACCGATCATAGCTGGAATCGTCTAGTCGCAAACATGGTTGCAAGGGGCAAAGCAGATTATCTGCCGGTATTTGTAAGTGGACAAAACAGTCCGTTGTTCTATCGTTTAGGGCGAATTTATTATCGCTTACGCATGTTGATGTTACCGCGAGAGTTAGCCAACAAACAAAATGCCCATATTCAGTTATCTGCTGGCAATCCAGTTGCTGCAAAGACCTATGCCAATGGGATCGACTTGAATACTCAAACAGCACTCTGTAGAGCACAAAGTTACGCACAAGATCCCAGCTGGAGCATGACCTGGCCGCAAGATCCTGTCACCAGTCTAAAACCTTTGGCTGCAGAAATTCCAGGGCAACAAATTCTAGCGGAAATTGAGAATCTACCGCCCCAGCAACACCTGTTTGAGCATAAAGATTTTGCGGTTTATTACGGTTACCAAAAGCAACTTCCTAAAATCGTCAATGAAATAGCCCGCCTGCGAGAGTTAACATTTCGCGAACATAACGAAGGCAGCGGCGAGCCTCTGGACACCGATCATTTTGATGCGACGTACACCCACCTTTTTGTATTAAAACGCAGTAGTGGACAAATAATCGGCGCATATCGAATGGGTCAAACCGATAAACTTTTAGCTGACGGCAATATCGATAATTTATATTTGTCGCGAATGTTTGAATTTACACCGGACTTTGTAAATCAACAGCAACCGTGCCTGGAGATGGGGCGCTCATTTTTGATCCCTGAATATCAGCGCAGTTTTCAAGGCCTGTATTTACTATGGCGCGGTATTGGTTCCTTTGTTTGTAAATTTCCCCATTACCGAACCTTGTATGGCACCGTATCTTTGAGCAAGCTATACGACCCCCGCAGTGTCGCTTTAATTGAAAAGGCAATGGTGACGTCGACGAAAAACGTTAAGCCCCGAACAGCTTTTTATTTTCCATTACATCCAGAATTGCAAGAGTTTGCGAGTAGCTGCAATATGGAACAACACCTAACAACTTTGTTGCGAAGTATTGAATCTGATGGGAAGGACATTCCCATACTGCTTAAACACTACCAAAAACTTGGCGCACGCTTTCACTGTTTGGGTATTGACAGTAGTTTCAACGACACACCAGGTTTACTGCTAAGTGTAGACCTACCAGCAGCACC